>NZ_JBMFKV010000187.1:0-3617 GCF_049971835.1 Pyrobaculum sp. | reverse complement strand
CGGTCCTCTACGTCTTCTGCCGGACTAAGGGGCTGTACATCAGGCTGAGGCTTGGGCGGGTTGTCTACTACGCCATGCAGTGCATGGGCGTCAAGTACGTGAAGAGAGACGTGAAGGAGCTGGTGCTTGAGGTCGCCTCGAAGCTCGGCGTCTCGGACCCGGAGGTACTTAAGCTAGTGGAGGAGAGGGTGAGGAGGCCCCTGAGGTCTGAGGTGGTAAACGCGTTTTTCGAAGTAGCAAAAAACGACCTACAGCTACAGAAGAAGATACGCAGGCTCAAAAAGCGGTAGGCCTCTCCGTTGTGTTTTTAAACACGCTCTTTTAGCCACACATGTCGCTAGCCACCGTCCAGCCCGGCCCCATAGCCCTGCCCGACCTCTCCGTCCTGGTTTCTGTACTCATCTCTTTCGCGGTAATGCTGGGCTTCTTCATATCTCTCGTCGCTATGATGGCCACCGCCCTTAAAGCCGCTTGGAGTATGGTGCAACTAAAAGAACTGTAGGAATTTGAGGTACAGCTCTGGCGGGTACCTCTTCCTCATCTCCTCGGCGGCGCTCGGCGATGGCGGGGCGCGGACTGCCTCTTCCAGCTTCTTTACGCAGTCGGCGACGTCCGCCTCTATGTACTTTACAAACTGGTGCCCGTCGAAGACTGTGTACTCGTCCTTCGCGCTACACTTGACGATCCCCTCCTCCTCGTCGTGGTAAACCGGTAGCGGAGAGACCACAGCGAGTCGGCCAGTCGCCGCCACGAACTCTCTCGGCGCCAGGGAGAAGCCCTCGGCGCGGGAGGGCAGGAAAAGCGAGGCGACTGAGGAGTAGAAGGAGTACTCATAGCCAGGCGGGAGGGTGATTATCTTCAGGTTGGGGGGAGCCACTATGTTCTGTAGCGGTATCTGGCCATGTTGCGTAGTTGCCATGAGGAAAGACAGGGAGGGGAGCATAGAGGCGGCCTTGATAACTATGTCGATTCCTTTCCGGAACAGGTTCACGCCTATGAACCCGACCTGGGATCTCCCGAGCGGGGGCGCCTGGCTCACCCTGACCGCGTGCGGTATTACGTCCGACACTACGAACCCGCTCTCTTCGAGAAGCGACTTAACGTATGGGGAGGGGGCGACCACGTGGCAGTGTTCGTTTACTAGCCTCACGTACTTTTTGTCCAGCCTGGGCACCCCCTCTGCCACTAGATACGCGACGCACCTTGAGGCGCCTACTATATGGCCCGCGACTGAGCGCAGGTCTGGCTGGAGCGCTGTGGAGATGACAATTGTGTCGTCTTCTGGCGGGAGCTCGCTAGTTTTGTAGACCCTTGCGTTTAGCACCTCGGCGATGTGCGACGCCACTTTGGATAGCGAGTACTGGTACGTGTGGACTATCTGCACGTTGCCTTTCTATGCCCATTTTTTAAAGATAGGGCGCGGATGTCTACATGTCAACAGACACCGCCAAGACTGTCGAAGAGAAGGAGGAGGTCCCCAGGCCTGTCGTGAGGGCCGAGAGGCCGCTGTTCGACATCACGTATACGAAATGTGAAAAGTGCGGATCGGTGGAGAGATCTCTTGAAATTCTCAAGCAGAGGGTGCTGGAGGCTGGGCTTAAGCCCCTCCAGCACAAGGCGCCGTGTCTGACAGACAAGAAACAGTACTTCGGGCTGTTCGGGAGCGTGCTCAAGGGGACCTACATAGCCAACAGCGACATAGACTACGCAGTAGTCATGCCAGGCGACTTCGAGAACAAGTTGGACAAGTACGTGAAGGGGGTGCTCGACAGGGTCTTCTACCTATTTAGGACCACCTACGGGTGGATAGCTGTAGGTGAAATCGCCGATATAGACGTCGAGCTCTACTACGTCCGCCCCAATGTCAGGTTCCACACTTTTGAGGTGGACGGAGAGGTGGCGTGCCGGCTGTCGGACACCGACCGCCAGACGGTGAGGCGGGTGAAGGAGCTGGGGAAGTACTGGGGAGTCTATGGCAAGTTCGGTGGCGTGCCAGGTATAGCTATTGAGCTCTCCACTATCTACGCGAGGGAGAGGGGAGTGGCGCTGGACGAGGCGCTGAGGTGGCACTACATCCCGCTACCTGGCCTCTCCAACACGGTCGCAGGCAACGCAGTCGGGAGGACCTTCAGGGTGAACCAGGAGATACTCGCAGACCTGGTGGCGGGGAAGACCCCCGCCGACCCCCCGACGGAGAACGAGAAGTACGTCTACGCGGTGAGTAGCTACGCTAAGCGGTACAACTACGCGTTTGAGTACTTCGTGGTGAGGGAGAACCTGCCCATAGCTGCGGTCTATATGGCCTATGTCTCGGCGCTTGCCGACGTCCTAGGCGCCGACAGGGTGAGGTACATCGGGAGGGAGGTCGGCGTGTTCGGCCCCGTAGGCTACAATGGCTATGTGATGGGCATCGCTATGCCAGCCGCCGCGAAGGAGACTAGGAAGTACGGAGTCGCCCCCGACCGTATCTCTCTCGTGACGCCACAGCTCTGCTCGCTGTCGCAGACAGACGGAATTAGGCTTGAGGGAGGCCTCGTATGCGCCTCCGAGACGATTGGCGCACGCGAGTTGCGCACGGTGGTCGCCTCGCTCTACGAGAGGTACAGACAGCACCTGGCCACCATATACGACCAGCACGTGAGGGTCAAGCTCATCTAGGCTTATAAAGACACAGCTTTTTCCCATCTATGCTAAGGCAAGCCAAGATGGAGTACGTCTGCAAGGGGTTTACGGTATCTGTGGACTTCAAAGACCCCGCAATGCTCCTAATCGCGCTCCTCTACCTAAAGGAGGAGGACGTCTGCCGCGCGTTTTCAGAAGCTTTGAGAGCCGCGTCTACGTCGGCTACGGCGCCTCCGCCATCTCAGAGCAATGCGGGGAGTCAGTAGCGTTTTGTCCATACTGCGCGAGCTGAAGAGCGGGAGGGACCCGGTGGCGGTAGTCTCTAGGCTGTTCCTGGTGGGGAGCCGCCGCCATTATGTAGATCTCATATACGACGTTGAGAGGGGGGTGGCTAAGAACGTGTGGGGGAGGTACGTTATCAGGCGCTCTTCTTCTGAGATACATGTCTATGTTGCGGAGGGCAAGGCGTTTGTAGTAGAGCTGGCTAGCTACCGCAGGCTCAGCGTGAAGAAGCAGGACAAGCCCCGTGTCCACAACGCCAGGTTTTTCAACTTTGTGTATCTCAATGTTAAGGATGGCGAAAAAATCTACTGGGTTAGGCTCGTCAATGGGGGCGAGTGGCTATTTAGATGTAGAGACGGTCACTGCGTAGAGCAACAGCACTACGCAAGTGCCACCCATGCTCTCGCAGTCGTATGGAGAGACGTAGAGCAACAGCAACCCGCTGGGCAGTTGGCTACGCAAGTGCCACCCATGCTCTCGCAGTCGTATGGAGAGACGCAGTCGGCCCCCTCGGGGCAGACTGGCGTAGGGGTGGCGCCAGGGATACAACAACAGCCTAGCGGGCAGTTGGCTACGCAGGTGCCCCCAGACGAGATACAGTCGAAGTAGCCCATGCACGTACCCTCTGCACATTTGTACGACATGGGTGGAGGTGGTGAGGAGTTTAAAAATGTGGCTGGTGCGGATCTCCGCCTGGGAGGGGAGGAGGTCGT
>NZ_JBMFKV010000186.1:0-3628 GCF_049971835.1 Pyrobaculum sp. | reverse complement strand
CGACGTGCTGGGCGACGGGACTGTGACGGCGGACAAGGTTGTGCTATACGTCGGCGGTGGGGAGGAGGATGAAGTGCCTGCTGAGGTCAAGGCGGATCTCTACTACGCACTGTTGAGGGCGTTGGGGTGCCAGCCGAAGATGTACAAAGCCAAGGGCATCATCAACGTAATTCTGTATGGCGAAGAGGCTAAGAAATTCGCCCGGGCCGCTCTGCCGCATCTAGTGGGCCTCGAACGCGTGCTTGAGGCTGTGAAAAGAGATGAGCAAATTTATTCCAAAGTTGTAAAGATGATTGACATGGCAAGGGCTGAGAGGGTCAAGGCGTGGATAAAGAACTTCACCGCCGAGGGCAAGAGGCCGAGGGCTAGGCTGGTTGTCGAGGCTGACGGCGTAGCGGCAGAGTACCAGATAGGCTTGCGTAAAGACAACACCGTAGTTCTTGAATTCAACACAACTAACCGCGAGGAGGCTGAGAGGAGGGCGGCGTTGCTTAGGGCTGTAGGGGTGAGGGCGGAGGTGGGGAAGAGATACAACAAATCTTACAACCGTAACGAGTGGCGCATAGTCGTAACCACCAACGCGCTGGCCGCCGACTCCGTACACGAGGCTGTTAGGAAGGCGGTGGCGGAGTTCCTCGAAAAGTGCAGAGAGGCGGGGGTGTTGTCAGAAGACACCTACAACCGCCTAGCCGGGAAGTTCAAGAGGGGTGTGCCGGAGTGGGGAGATATTAGGTTCTCCGTGAAGCTGAAAAAAGACGGCGCTGTAGAAGTAGTCTACGAGCCTAGAGATCCCCAGTCTTTCAACAAAGCGGTAGAGCTTCTGCGGAGGCTGGGGATGAGAGATGCGTGTGATGGGGAGTGGTGCTTCGTCCACTTCACCGCTAAGGAGCCGGGCGTGGGCGAGAGGGGCTTCGTCCGCATAACGGCAGACGGCCTTAGGTACATCGGCTGGCTCGCCCTACACGGCGAGGGCGAGGCGAGGGAGAAGGCCCAGTGGCTGAAGGAAATGTTGCTAAAGGAGGCGGAGGCGAAGGGGGAGGAGGTGCGTCAGCGGCTAGAGCAGTACTTCCGCGAAGGCGAGCAGTGGGGCACCGTAAAGCCGCCCGTTGAGAAGGAGGTTGAGGTGGAGGGCAAGAGGATGAAGGTGAGGGTGGTGGAGGTGAAGGCGTGGACAGAGAAGAGCGAGAAGACGGAACACTTGGTCGTCAAGATAAAGGCAAGGGTTGAGGAAGATGGCCGCGAGATGATCGTAGAGAAGGATGCGAGGTTCTTTAAAAGCGGCGGCAGGATCTACGGCTACGTCAACATACACGCCGGCGCCGAGGGAGGACGCGAGGCAGACTACGCAAGAACAGCCGCAGTGCTGAAGGCCCTCGGCGTGGAGAAGTGGGACCGAGAAGAAAGACGAATACGCCTCACCGGAGGCGCCCTAGACACCCTCATGCGCCTAGAACCCATATGCGCCGCCCTAGGCCAATGCCAAAAAGGTTAAAAAAGACCCAAAGGCGAGGGCTGTGCGCTACGTCAGCAACTCTCATAAGGAGGTGCTAAAACCCGCGGCGTGGGCGTGTTGCTACTACGCCCCCTCTTCAAAAAGGAGCATCAGCGTCTTTTCCGTGACCATGCCGATCACGGCTGTGCCCTCTTCGTTTACCACGGGGACCCCTCCTACGTCGAATTCCAGCATTTTTCTAATGACGTCGATGACCGGGTCGTTTGGCTTTGTGAGGAAAATTGGGGACTTGGCTATGTTGATGACGTAGTTGTTTACCACCTCCTCGACAGCCCCCTGGCGTATTTTCTCAACTGTCTCGTCGTCTGCGAAGTACCTCAAGACGTCCTTGGCGTGCAACATAGACACAACCCTTCCGCTTTCGTCTACAATGGGGTACCGTCTAAATTTGTAAATGGTGATCCCCTCCAGGACGTCCATCACCGTGGAGTACGGGGTTAGGACGTAGATAATGCGCGTCATTACGTCTCTAACTCTGTGTGGGAAGTCTAGCTGGGAGGCGATTTTTAACACATCCCACTCTGTGAATATCCCCAAAAGCCTCCCGGCCTCGTCGACTATGGGCATAGATCCGAAGTTGTGTCTTAGGAAGAGGGAAATCACCTCAGCCACCGGAGTCTCGGGCCTGGCGGAAACCACGCTCCTCGTGCCTATTTCAATCACGTTTTTCATATAGATGTCGCTGTAGAGAGAGCCCTCGGCGTTTTTATCACTAACCCATGAATATATCGCATCTAAGATGTCCAACATTGTTATTATGCCTACTAGCTTATCTCCACGTACAATGGGGAGCCTCCTAATGTCGAGACTTACCATTGTCTTCATCGCGTTTAGGACTTTCTCCCGCTCTCCTACAGTCACTACATTTTTTGTGGCGAACTCAATTACAGGTCTGCTGAAGAGATCCACAACTTTACAAACGGCCTTATTTAAATAAATTCTTTTTAGTCAGCCAAGCCCCCAGCGCTGAGAAAGCCCTCGCTCTGTGAGAAATTTTGTTCTTCACCTCTTCTCCGAGCTCTGCAAAGGTGTGGGGCATGCCCTCAGGTATGAAGATCGGGTCGTATCCAAACCCGCCGCGGCCCCTCGGCTCATTCGCAATGTACCCACTGGCCTCCCCCGTAAAAACCTCGACCCTACTCCCTATACATATAGCCACTGCGCATTTAAAAAGCGCCCGTCTATTAGCCACCCCTTCGAGGAGTTTCAGAACCCCGCCTAGGCCGATGGTTCTGTAAACATATTCGGCGTAGGGCCCTGGAAAGCCGCCTAGGGCCTCTATGTATAGTCCTGTGTCGTCCACAGCGACGTAGTCGCCGTACCTACTGCATAAGAGCTCTGCGGCTCTCCTCGCGACGACTTCCACATCGTCGTGTTGAATTTCTACCTTCTCAGCGTCCAGCCTCTCTACCTCAACGCCGAAGGGGGCGAGGATTTGAGAAACTTCGGCGAGCTTATGGGGGTTGTTTGTTGCAAGCCTAATTTTCATCAAGAGAGGCCCATGTGGTTCCTAACACGGGCCAGGAGCTCGTGTTCCGGCGGCACGCCGACGAACTCCACATCTCCCACGGCGGCGTCCTCCGCTTGTAGAACCACCGTGGGGACTCCAGTTACTCCGTACATATCTGCCAGGTCCGGGTTTTCATAAGCCTCTACAACCACCGACACAACCCTCCCCTTGCTTTCGAAAGCGAACATATTGGCCAACAACACCGCGTAGGGGCAGTAGGGACAGCTCGGCGTGACGAAAGTTACGACGTATACCCTCTTTGGCGCGGTCTGAGCGAGATTCGAGAGCTCGGCCCTGGTCTTCTGTCTCAATCCGGTCTTCCCCGTGCTGAGCCTAACCACAGTCTCTATGAAGGCCCTCACCTCCTCGCCCATGGGGGCCCCCCAGTACTTTATAAACCCGTCTCCGAAATATACTGCGGGGACTCTCTGAGGCTCTACTCTGAAGTTCTTAAACGCCTCAGTGTCCTTCTCGGCGTGGTATTTTTTGACGTTGAGTTTACCTGGAGGCGCCAATTTTACAAGTAGGTCTAGTAGCTCCTCCGTAGGGACGCACCAATTAGTGTCGCGCCCAGCGCAGTTGGAGCTTGTAAAGAAGTTTACATC
>NZ_JBMFKV010000185.1:0-3683 GCF_049971835.1 Pyrobaculum sp. | reverse complement strand
CCTCCGTCTCCATAAGCGAGACGCTGGAGCCGCATAGCACTAGGAAAAACCCCCGGCGGGACAGCTCCTCGTCCCACGCCCTCTGGAGATCGGAGACGACCCCCCGATCCAGCTCCACTAAGTAGCCGAATTCGTCAATAACCAGACACGGCCTGTCCACCTCCTCAGCAAAGTAGATCAGAAGCTCCCCCAGGCCTCCCGGCTCGACCTTTCTAAAAATCTCCCTCCCCAGAAATTCCGCCATTTTATCCCTAAGCATGTAGAGGTTATCCCTCACCGAGGTGCGCGAAGCCAAGAAGTAGAGACACCTCTTCCCCTCTATAAACCGCCTTAAAATCTCCGTCTTCCCCACACGCCTCCTGCCGTACAACACCAACAACTCAGCCCTCCCAGACCGCCACCTCTCCTCAAGCCACGCCAATTCTCTCTCCCTATTCACAAATTTATGTACCACAAGAATTATACCCGAGTTACATAAATCTTTAAACGGGGGTTTGAGAGGAATAGGTCAGCTCTTCCCATCTTCGCCACGCATCCGCTTGCAGCCGCTTCACATCACCGTATCTACAATCTCTGCTATCTAAAATATCTCTCTATAGGTGTCTATGAGGCGGCGGTACCAGTTTTCGAACTCCTCCCGAGTCGCGACGTGAAGCTCAAACACCCCCGCGCCCCCAACCCTTTCGGTTATGTGTAGAATCATCTCCACGGCGCGCCTCGCCTCCCCGCCGTAGGCATCGGACACGATAAGTATGTCAACATCGCTGTCGGGCCTCGGCGTCCCCCGGGCATAGCTACCAAATAGATAGACCCTGGCATCTGGGTCCAGCTCCCTCGCCGCGTCTCTAACCCTCCTGAGGTACTCCTCGAGATTCTCCACAATACGCCTCCTCTCCTCCGCCCGGCGCCTCAACAGCTCTATAAACTCTCTAGACATTTGAAAACAGCCAGTGCTTCCTCTGCAAATTTTAACGCCTCTTGGCAGTCCTCCCTCCTAGCTCTAAAAGGGAGATAACGCGAGGAGATATAGGCATACTCCAGCAGAGCTAAGACATACCTCCATTTAGTGAAAAGAGGGGCGAGGCCGCACCTATCTCCATAGACCTCCACTAACCTATCAGCCAAGTCACGAAGAAAATGAGTCTTGGGGAAATCCCCCACCTTCTTATACAACAAGTGTTTTATATAGAGCTGGAGTGTCTGCTCTACGTTAAATAAGGCTAATTCGCAGAACTCCCTCTCAATGGCAAACCTGGCCTCTTCATAAAACTGCAAGGCGCGTTCCTTCAACACATCCACGCACTGCCCCCGCCCCGGTAATAAAAGTTTTCTAAGCAACAAGATTTTAAAAAGCGGGTATCCCCATTGTCGTGGAGTTTAAGGGCGAGTACTACCTCGTGCTGGAGGCGCTGGCCAAGGGCGGCAAGACGGCGGAGGAGGTGGCTAGGTCTGTAGATATGCCGCCACACGACGTGGAGGCTGTGCTCAACACCCTCATGGCCCACGGCCTCGTGGAGGCCCGGGAGAGGGGGCTCATCCTGAGGAGGACCGCCTACTACCTCACCGAGAGGGGTTGGGAGGTGTTGTACAAGTGGCGGGGGGAGGTCAAGGAGCGGCTTGAAAAAGCCGCCCATCTGAGAAAGGCTGGCGAGGATCAACGAGCCGACGAGGTGCTGGCCCCCGTCGAGCCGATACTCCCGGCTCTCCTAGCCATGGGTCTTCTGGACCTCTGGCTGTACAGCGCCGCCCTGGGGGAGGGGTATCCGGCGATCGCCGATGAGGTTACGGGGGAGGGCGCCGAGGCGGGCGGGGAGTCTGGATGGGAGTCCTGGGGGTCAGATGAAGAGTTCTAGCCGCCTACAAGCCTCAGTGAACTCCCCTCTTCGTGCAAGGCCTTGAGCACCGCCGGCAGGGCCTACGCCGAGGTTGTAGCCGCCGCGGCTCTGTGGTCCACCCTGGGCGTAGCCGCCCAATACGGCAGAGACTACATCTGGCTGGCTTTTTTGCGGTCTCTTGTAGCCGCCATCATCTCCACGGCGGTTGCCGGCTGGCCGACTCGGCGCGGCTTGGTGCCCGGCTTGCTTCTTGGAGGCCTCTTCACGGTATACCCCCTCGCCGCCCTCCTGGCAGGCGTGGGACCGGCGGCGTATCTTCTCTACACAGCCCCCCTCTGGACAACCATTGCCCTCCTGGCGTTTGGAGAAAGGCCGACTCCGCGGGACACGGCTGGGGTGGCGCTGGTCCTAGCCGCCGTGGTGTTGATGCTATACGCATCTGCGAGGGGGGAGCTCTCCCCGGTGGGCCTAGCCGCGGGGCTCGTCTCCAGCGCCTTGTACGGCCTCTACATTGCGGCGGCCCGCCTCATGGCTAGGAGGGGCTATGGAGCGGACGCCTCGTACGGCGCCATGCCCTACACGCTGGTCGTCACAACCCCGGCTCTCCTGGCGTATATCCACGCCGCGGCGGCGCCGCCAGCCCTCCTGACGGCCCTGGCCGGGCTCTACATGGGTGTGCTGGGCACCGTGGTGCCGTACCGCCTCTTCTCCTCAGCCGTCTCGAAGATAGAGGGGTCGAGGGCATCCGTAATCGCGTCGGTGGAGCCCGTACTAGCCGCCTTGTGGGACTTTATCCTGTTTGGCCGGGTCCCCGGCCTCTTGACGGCGGCGGCGTATATCCTCATCTCAACGGCCGCGGTGGTGGCGGCGAAGAAGTGATTTAAATCACCTCCTGGGGAAGCCCATGCTGAAGGTGGCCCACTCCCCAGACGCTGACGACGCCTATATGTTCTACGGCATTGCGACGGGCGCGGTGAAGATGCCCACGCCCTTCGTAGAGTTTCTAAGCGACGTCGAGACTCTCAACAGACTGGCTCTTGAGGAGCTACTCGACGTGAGCGCCGTCAGCACACACGCCCTAGCCTACATCTGCGACAGGTACTACGTCATGTCGGTAGGCGCCTCCATGGGAGAGGGATACGGCCCCCTGGTCGTCACAGCAAGAGAAGGGGGCGAGGTTAAGTACGTGGCGGTGCCGGGGCGCTACACCACCGCCGCCCTACTCACAAAGCTAGCACTCCCCCACGTAAAGACGGTGGAAGTACCATTCGACAAGATAATAGACGCCGTGAGGGCTGGGATCGTAGACGCCGGAGTCCTCATACACGAGGGACAGATAACCTACCAGCGCCTGGGGTTGAAGAAGGTAGTTGACCTCGGCGAGTGGTGGAGGGAGGAGACCGGCCTCCCCACCCCCCTAGGGCTTGACGTGGTCAGAAAGGCTCTGGGGCTCCAGACGGCGGAAGCCGTGGCCGAGGCCTTGTCCCAGTCTATTAAATACGCAGACGAAAACCGCGTCGAGGCGTTGAGATACGCACAGAAGTTCTCGCGGGGGCTCACTCTAGAAGAAACGGCGCGTTTCGTGGACATGTATGTAAACGCGTACACCCGCGACATGGGCCGGAGAGGCAGAGAGGCGATAGAGGAACTACTCACACGTGCACACAAGGCGGGACATACCCCGGCATGCCATCCAGAATACATTTAAACAGCACCTAAACACAACACTGATAAGCCCATTAACCTGAGCAACACACCTTCAAGATTTATAATGTCACGATCTATAACGTTCGTGAGTCTCGACTGGGGTAGGCTTGAGGAGGTTGTGGAGAGGGCTGTTAGGAGGGC
>NZ_JBMFKV010000184.1:0-3700 GCF_049971835.1 Pyrobaculum sp. | reverse complement strand
AGCCCCACCTTTGGCCAGATTATATCAAACAGGCTTATGTATTCAGGCAGAAAAACAAACGGCACAGTAGCCCCGCCGAAGGACATGCCGCAGTTCCAGATCCTATACGACGGGCCCAGGAGGTTCATCGCAAGAATGGCGTGGGATATCTACGACTATGTGGGCGGGAACACCACGGCGTCAAACATACCACTTGTTAGACTAATTATCACTATAGACTTCGACAAGGTAAAGAAAGTTGTTGTAGAGATAAAGGAAGTCAAATCACTCCTAGACAGCAAGGTAGGCACCAACATGACGGTGCAACTCAGCAACAGAGGCGAGAAAGACCTCGGCAACGACGCGGCGGGCTACGCTCCACAATACTGGCACTTCTTCACCCAGGGCACATGCGGCGCACTTGATACAGCCGCGGAGGGACAGCCGACCGTTTATAACTATGCCGACTGGCCGGTGGCGGACAAGTGGGGATACGTCAGGCCTCCAGACGGCAGACTGGCCGATGTGAGCTGTTACCGGCCCCCCTCTGGCTTCACATATGACGTAATCCAGTCGTACAACCCCAACGTGGGTAAGGTATTCTTCGCCGCTTTCTGGCCCTCTCTAAACGACTGGACCGGGTTGGGCTTTCCGATACGCTGGAAGAGCATGCACGGATCAGATCCACACTACATAGACTACAACCAGAAGCCGAGCCCCATAAGGCCTTACTATATCGCCGAGTGGGACTTCCAGCTATACGCCTATGACCTATGGAGAGGATCCCCCAATGAATACCCAGTGCAGTTCCGCGCCGTTGCCATATACGGCATAGTTGATTCACATGACATAACGACGATGAATTACAAAAGCACAATTGATAGAGAGGCGTTGTACCTACTCAAGCAGTACTTTAACCCCTACGACTTGGTAAAAGCCTCGGAGAAGGACACAGCCAGGTGGGTAAACTTCTTTAACTTGACAATGCCTGGCTCCAGGACACTATACATACCTCAGAGACTCCTAAAGCCTGATGGCACTCCAACAAGTGGCTTTGTGCCAGTACCCGCTTCATGGTATCACGACGTTGATGGGTTAACCAATCAAAATGACTGGTACGCCTACTCCACCTTTGCAGAAAGAGTAATTAGGAACGGTATTCTGATACCACCGGGCACCAGTACATACCAAGAGATCACTAGTAAGCTTCGCGGGTTTGGCAACACTACCTACATAAACATCACATTTGCACAACCTGGCTACTACAAGGTGTTGTTCTCGACAGATTACAAGTGCATCGGCGAGTACTCATACATAAATGTCACATACATTGTAAATGCTACGCCGACTACTTACATTAACAGGACCACTGCGCTGTTGATTATATGCTATAAAGATATTATTAACGGGTTCAACTTTACCGAGTACATACGTGTAAATGGCACATATTACAACTTGGGCAACTGGAGAGTTGTGAAGCCCAATGGCTGGACCTACATCTTCTACAACAGATCTCGTGTACTTATTAAGGATCCAAACATTTACTTGGACTATGCGGCTTATGATAGGGCTTCTCACTTCCTTGCGCGTGGAGCGTATGAGTGGATTATTGTTGGTAGGGAGTCTCACCCGGTTGACTCGGCTGGTGCCGCGGCTGTCTCTGAGGCATTTGACTCAATTAAGAATATCGCTGTGCAGTGGACTGGGCTTGATGCTAAGTTGCTTGATTTGAATGTGCCTTATGTGTTTAGAGAATTTATTGCCCCGGCGAGCGGGCCTATCGTACCAAACTACTACTACAACTACGCCGCTGGTGACTACAGAACTGCGTTGAAGGACGACTGGAGTAAGACTGTGCCAATTGCGAGTAGCAACATGATATTTGTAGGCGGTCCGCTTGTGAATCTAGGCGCTGAGTACTTTAACGAGTTCGCGCCGCTTGTGTTCGCCAGCTGGACTGGGATGGTGGTCACCGGCGCAGAGGCGTACAGAGGTACCGTGGTGATGCCCACGGGCAGGTTCCACAGATTTGGCTCGCCGTGGGTCTGGGTGATGCCTGGCGACTGGGGTGCCACTTTCGACGGCAAACAGAAGAATGCTACAGAGACCGCGAGGCGGGGCGAGGGTGTTGTCTACGTGCATAAGGATCTCAACGGCACTGTTGGGCTGGTGATTTACGGCTTCTCTGGTGAGGACACCTGGGCTATTGCGCAGAGCTTCTTTGAGCCTACGTGGATTACGTGGTATAGGAACGGCAAGCAGGTGCAGAATTATACTACACTGCTACAGGTGCTTCAGGAGCTGAATGAGGGTACTGTTGGTATAAAGATAGTAATTACGTGGGTGCCGACACTGCCTGGTGGTGATCCGCATCCAAGGCTGAGGATTGTTGAGAACTTGGGCACAATCAGCGAGAAGCCGCAACACCCAGATCCGTAAATGAATAGGTTTTTTCTAGTTTCCCTCGTTTTTTTATTTATTCTTCTCTATCTTGTTTTTTGGTTTATCTCCAGTGCTGGTGGTCAGCGTGTTCTTACTGTTACCCACGTAATTACTGAAACCCGCACAGTAGTTGAGACTGTTGCTGTGTCTGTGGTGAGGGAGCCGGTTTTCGTCTCTGTGCTGGATCCTGCAGATGTCTCTCTTTTTTCTGGGTTTAGAGATGTTTCTGTGTCT
Source organism: Pyrobaculum sp. (assembly GCF_049971835.1). Taxonomy (NCBI): domain Archaea; kingdom Thermoproteati; phylum Thermoproteota; class Thermoprotei; order Thermoproteales; family Thermoproteaceae; genus Pyrobaculum; species Pyrobaculum sp. Next base: position 1,045 of record NZ_JBMFKV010000184.1, on the reverse strand, counting down.
GTGGCTAACGCGACGGGGCCTTATTCTTTTCTCCAGTCTGTTCTTGGGGCGAGGTTGCTGGGGGCGAGGGTAGATGTGGTGGTTGGCTACTGGGGTTCTACCTTTGCCGATTTGGCCGAAAACGGGTATCTAATTCCGCTTAATCTTACGGGAGGTGTTGTCTATCGTGGCCGGGTGGTGGGTGTCCCAGTGGACTACGGGGTGCCGCTTGTAATCTGCAGAGGTGCGCCGCCGCCTCGCAGTGTACATGAGTTACTTAACTTGTCGAGGAGCGGCGGGCTGGCGGTTGTGGCTGATCCCGTCGTGCTATCTTCTGTTGTCTACAGCTTGGGGGGGAGTTATTTCAACGGCTCGCCGAGGGCGTTGCTGAGCCGTGATACCGTACGCGGTTTTGAGGCTGTGGAGCTCTTGCTGAGAAATGACCCAGGCGATCCTTTTAACTACACTAGGCAGAGATCCTTGTTTAACAATGGCTCTGTGAGGTGTCTCTTGGATCTTTGGTGGGTTTCTAAGCCGTTGCCCAGCGGCTACACCGCGTATATTTTTTATAACAAGTCTCTGGCTTATGTAAAAGCCGCTTTTGCCTTGTCGCCTCGCGGTGCTGAGTTCCTTCAGCGGTACGGAGACAAGTTACTTATAAAAAACAGAAGTTTTGACATTGCCCTTGGCAGAGTAGAGCCTATACCTGTCTATAGGCCGGGTGCCTATGATCCTCTTCTGCCGGGCGTGAGCTACGCTACCTATCTAATCTACCGAGGAACAGAGCCAACGCAAGCGCTGAAGCAGGTAGTTAGACAATTAACTCAGTGAGTGCGGCGAAAGATTTAAATACGCCCCATTTCATTGTTCTATGGAGAGAATAAGGGTGGTAGTGAGAGAATAAGGGTGGTAGTATATGTGGCGCTGATATTAGCGGTTGCGGTGTTTGCATATGCACAGACGTATGATCAGGGGCAGAAAGCTGGAAGACCTATAGAGCCCCTGGCTGTTGGCCCCTATGATAATGGAATATGTTTGAGCAACGGTGTTATAAAAGTTGGCTTTA
>NZ_JBMFKV010000183.1:0-3706 GCF_049971835.1 Pyrobaculum sp. | reverse complement strand
ATGCTTTTGCTGGCGGGCCCGGCGAAGTTGATCGGCGTTAAGTTCGGCGACTGGGTGAGGGGCTTTTCCATAATTTACTGGATTTGGTGGCTCTGCGCCTTTGTTATCGGCTACAAGCCTATTGCCGACGTGGTTACCACCGAGTTTGCCTTTACCCTGGCGCTGTTTGTGGGGATGTTGCTGGGGAATTTGCCTAGGGTGCCTCAGTGGCTGTTGGGCTCTGCCAGAGGGGAGTGGTTTATAAAGACCGCGATTGTACTCCTCGGCGCAAAGATCCTATTTACCGACTGGATTAGGTACGGCGGCGCCGTTTTGACTATGGTATTGATGTCATTTCCGGTGTTTATGCTTCTCGCATTTCCAATATTTAGACTGTTCACAAGGAATACGGACCTCAGTGTCGTGGCCGCGGTTGGGGTCGGCGTCTGCGGCGTCTCAGCCTCTATCGCGGCGGCCGGCGCCATCGGCGCGCCTGCCATCTACCCCACCATGGTCTCGGCGGCGATTTTAATATACGCGGCGGTGGAGCTTGTCATACTGCCCTGGGTTGGGATTTCTCTAGTTAAGGCGGGTGTTATGAGCCCGGCGGCCGCGGGGGCGTGGATGGGCCTCTCCGTCAAGACAGACGGCGCCGCCGCCGCCTCCGCTGAGATAGTAGCGAGGGGGGTGGGTAGCGATATTCCGCTTAGCGTAGGCGTTATGTCTAAAGTGCTGATCGACATATGGATTGGGGTCATAGCCTTCGTGCTGGCGTTAATCTGGGTGTTTATTGTCGAGACTCGGAGAGCCGCCGCTGAGCAGGGGGCTGGCGTGGCGGCTAAGGCCAGTCCAGGTGTAGAGAGGAGGAGGCCTTCTCCTCTAGAGTTGTGGTTTAGATTTCCCAAGTTTGTCTTGGGATACTTCTTTACTTCTATTGTGGTGTCGCTCCTCATCATGAACCTCGCGGGCACCGTATACGCCTCTCAACAGAACCCGGTGGACGCCGCTACGAAGGCCGTGGTGCCTGTGGTGGTTAATAGGGGCACTGACCCGTTCCGCGTGTTGCTCTTCGGCTTGACCTTCGTGGCTATTGGGATAAACACCAGGTTTAGCTTGATGAAGCAGTACAAGGTGTGGAACCTCTTCATCGCCTACGGCATCGCCCTGTTGATAATTATCGGCCTAGCCTATTTAATAAGCACGTCGTTCTTCCCCAAGTAAATAGGCTTTTTTTAGATTCCATATAAAAGATAACAATTTTTGCAGTCATCCGGTGGGAAGACCGGAGTTGTTGTTTCACGCACTCTCATCTCCCAGATATTAATAAAATCCTTATATCGGCGCTTCGTTAGTATAGTTTTTAAATTTTCTGTTTTTAAATTACCAAATACTAAGCGAGGCGCTTTTTCGCATCTGCCTTCAAAACATCTAACAGGGTCATGTGCTGGGATGTTTAAATATACACAGGGAGAGACGTCTCCCTCGACGTTTATAAAAAGTGTTGATAAGGGATTTTCTGGACATATGGTATATTCCAGTGGGGAAAATCTCCTATAGTTGAGAGGAATGCCAAACTCTTCAGCTATACGTCTCGCCTCTTTTATTGTTTCCAACACTTCGTGGGGTACTTCTCTGAAAAATTCCGTAAAAATTCGGCGTCGCCAAGTATTGAGATTTGGGATGTAGGAAATATTACTTAAGTTTATTTCATCTACACCTAAATTAGCCGCCAACTCTACGAAACGAGGCAGTTCTCTAAGCGTCTCCTTTAATAACATGTAAATTGCTACAACTTTCGGCCTATTGTGATGTAATTTGGAAATTTTTATAAAATTTTTAACATTCTGTACAACTGTATCAAAGTCGTTTCCCTTTCTGATCATATTATGAGTGGCGGCAGTTGCACCTGCAAAAGTTACTGCTACTAAATCTACACCTGCTTTAAGAATTCTATGTGCCATTTCATTGGTTAGATATACGCCATTTGTTGCAAAGCTTGTCATAAAACTGGTCTTAGCCATAGATAACAGCTCAATAAATCTAGGATGAAGGAGGGGCTCTCCCCACCCTTGTAAATGTACATGTTCAAAACCTAATTCTTTACCTTCATTAAGGATTTTTATAAAAAGAGAAATGTCCATAAATTTTCTATTCCAAGTTGCTGAGAAAATAGTTAAGGGGCAATAAATACACGCCCCATTACAGACTGTTGAGACCTCAATTTGAATGATTTTCACGCAAAAACTTGCATAAGAGATATATAAAACCTTCATTGCCGTGAATTAAATGCATCGTACATGGCTAATATATAGTGTACACCATGTATAGTAATACATTTAAACAAGAGAAAATAGAAAGCGATGTGGATCCGATAATTTTAGATCTCTTAAAAACATTTGTTGAAAAAAGTTTAATAGATAAAAATGAAGAAATTACACCTTATAAAATAATGAAAAAATATAACTTCTACCCTTCATTTGCTTATAAATTAATTAAAAAACTAGAAATGAATGGCTTGATTTCATGTAATAAAAACAAAAAAAAGAAACAATGTAGGATAACATTATATGGTTTACTATTTTTATATAAATACGATATACAATCAAGACAAAATATTATATCTATATTTTCAAAAATGCTAGGAACAACGGATAAAACAATGTTAAATGTGGTATTAGATACAATATCTAGGTCTAATATATTACCTAGAAATTTAATTGAACTTATTTCATTTTCTATTGCTCATTCTCATATTAATGAAGTGAAAATGTTTTTATCAACTCTTTCAAAAAAATTAAATTTCACACTTGTTTTATCACCTAATATTATTTATATTAGATCTGGTAGTCAATCATTTATTCTATGTGCTAAAAATTGTAAAAATTGTAGTCTTGATCGATGTTCTTCTATTCAATTTATTAAAGATAACATTGATGACATATCCCTTCAAGGTGTTAATTCTTATGAATTTAAAGAAAAAAGGTCAGCCATGTTATCTTTTTTTGATATTCACCATATACTAGAAATATAATTATTGTTTAATTTTAAATTTACTATATTAAGACTTGGGTTGACTTAAGGCTTTGTTTATAGGTATAGAATTTTTCCACTGCTATATCTGATGGCTTATGTGATATACCGCTTTCTCTTAAGTTTTTACTTCTCTCTTCTAATTATTCAACGTAGATCTACATGGTGTAGATGGGTAGGTTTTAACTACATCACCACTGTGATACGGCTTGGTGCCGTACTTATATTGCCTACATCCCTCGTCTACATTGTGAAGTCCATCGCGCGGAGGTCTTCCTTCTGTTGTGGTACCTACCCTCGGCTTCTTGATTACTTTACTAAATAATATATCAGGATCTAGCCAGCCTCCCGAGCCTCTGAAGTACCTCTTAAGCACCTCATCCTCTGTCTCAGATAAATGTTCCTCTATAGCGTGGACATTTACCGCCGGGTCTCTGAGCTTCGCAATGGCGATTTTCCGTATCTATCTGATCTTAATACTGAAACCTCAAGCCGCCAAGCCCCCCTCTTCCCTGTGCGCCACGATTTTATGTCTATCTCCTTCTTTTTCTATGGTTATCTTAAAAAGCTCCTGTCTGTGTAGTCTTCTAGTAACGCAACTGATGCCCAGCGCCGGCTTTAAAAACGTGGCGGGGGATGGGGGTGGTAAATGTTTCTAACCGGTATAATATGCCTCTCTACAGGCGGCAGGGCTTAC
>NZ_JBMFKV010000182.1:0-3746 GCF_049971835.1 Pyrobaculum sp. | reverse complement strand
CCGTGAAGGCGTACGACGCCGAGATTGCGTACAGACTTCTGGCGGAGAGGCTGGGGGACGAGGCCCTGGCCAGGGAGGTGGCGGGGCACCTCCGCAACCCGCAGTTCACCGCCGCGTATAGAGACTTCTTGGAGAGGGGGCTGGCGCCGAAGGGCGAAAGCGTTGTCAGGCGGGTGATGGCGAGGCTCAAGGAGCTCGGCGTGAGGCCGGAGGAGCTCGAAGAGGTGAGGGCCAGGGCGGTGAAGGCGGAGCATGTGCCAGGGGAGGCGCCGAGAGAGGCGCCTTCAATAGTACGCATCCTCCTGTCGAGGAGCCCCGAGGAGGTGTTCAGAGATCTGGACGCCGCGCTGAGGGAGGAGACTTCTATCATCACCCTCTACAGAGTGCCAGAGCCGCTGGCGAAGAAGATAGCCGCGTGGTGGAAGGATCTGTCGAGGGAGGCTAAGATGGAGGTGGCGAAGGCGTACATAGAGGCGAGGGGCTCTGCGTCGAGATTCGTCGAGTGGCTGGTGAAGAGGGGCCTCACAAGGGAGGAGGCGGAGGCCATCAACGCGGTGGCGGAGAGGCTCTTCACACGCGCCGAGAAAAAGCCAGCCGTGACTGAGGAGAAGCTCGGCGAGGCCAAGGAGGCGGCAGTTGTTCTGCCAACGTCTGGCCTCAGGTTCGGGAGGCCGTTTGAGAGGATGGCCAGAGCTGTGGAGGTGGTTGAGGAGGCTCCAGCTGGCGGTCCCCCCCGCCCGCGGATCGCCAAGACGCCAGCCAAGATCCCCGAGGGGGTTTCGGAAAGGCTTGAAGAGTCTGGGAAGGCCATTGCGGAGGCCAGGCCCGCGACTAGGGTGGTGGTCGAGGTTAGGGAGTCCGAGATCTCCGAAAGTGAGCCTGGGATCTTGGTTAGACTTAGAAGAGGCTCTAGAGAGGAGAGGAGGCCGCTACCGCTTGACAAGCCAGCTGTGATCCAGTGGAGAGACGTGTCTGATCTGTACAAGCCAGGCGTCTCTGGGATTAGGGTCCCCATCGTGAGGTGGGGCGTGGCGAGGATCCCGCTGTGGGGCTACTCCTTGGCGCTTCCAGTCGCGTCGCTCTGGCGCGTCTTCGAGGTTGAGCTGAGGGGCGAGAGATACAGGATATACATCCCACAAGCGGAGCTGAAGACTCTTGTGTACGTCGTGGAGACCCCCAGACAGGAGTACTACGTCCAGACGCCGACGGAGATATACAGAGTGGAGACAGTTACAACCACCACTGGCGGCGGCGGGAGGCCCCCAACGGTGGAGGTGCCACGCGCCGAGGTTAGGCCAGTTCATCCCCTGGGCGGCGCGCCGTGGTGGTGGACGCCAATATCGACGTACGCGAGACAGCTCTACGAAATGCTGAGGCAGAGGGAGCTGTTGCGGATATAATTTTTAATTCATAACTTTTTCCATGGGTTTAGCGTGTAAAATTAGGAAGGCGTGGCGTTGGACGGCCTCCGCGCTGTTCGTCTGGATACTCGTCGCAGAGGTGACGGGGTGGGGAGTCTGGGTCGACATTACTGGCGAGGTGTACCACCCCCTCATGGCTGTGCCAGGGCTGTTTACTCTGACAGCGCTCGTAGAGCTCGCGACGAAGGACAGCTGTCCAAAAGAGCCCGGGCTCTTGACTTGAGTCCCACTTTTTTTCTCTTCAGAACTCTGACGTGCCAGCTGGGACGGTCTAACACAGTGGACAAATATGAAAAAATGACTAGCAAAACGGTCTCTCGAGAAAGACAAAGGTAAAGGGAGTGAGTCATGGCTACAGTATGCAACTCCCCTGGCACCCCTTGCCCTCGTAATTGTCCAGGTAGTCGTCAAGGCGCGGCTGGCGCTTGAACTGCTCCCACCACTGCCTCAGCGTAAGCCTCTTGTCTATGAGCGGCGCTGGGTATGAGGGGCCTTTGCGCCTCCCCGCCTGTATGACGTCGTCTATTTTAGCTAACTCTTCTACCACCTCTGGGTAGTGGACCGCCAGGCGGATGAGCGACTTCATTGACATTCCTGCCAAACACATGCACTCGCCAGAGGAGCCCAGCTTCTCCCACACCGGGCTCTTTGGTATGTTGAGCTTCTTCACGAGCTTGGATAGCGTAATAGAATCTGCGTACAACAGCGGAAGCCAGTACCGCACGCAGAGGCCCTCCTCATAACATTTGACGCCGAAGACGCTCCTGTACTCTCTTTCTCTGAAGAGCGACTCTTCACGGCGGATTGCAAAGACGTGGAGCGCCTCCAGCGCCGCGGGAGCGTTGCGCAGAAAGTACACGACCACGTCGCGCTTCAGTCTGTAGTAGCACCATCTGATGTAGTATAAGACCGGCCAGTAGCTGTATTCTGCCGCATATTCAGCAAACGAGCGCTTTGGCATAATCACCTCAAGCCTTGCGTTCAACCACCTGGCGTAAGTCTGTATATATTCATCGACGTCCCTCGGCCGCGGGGTCCGCGTGTAGATGTGGACGAGGCGGAAGTCCCAGCCCCGCGCCTCAGCCACCCTCTTCGCTATGTAACACGCCACAGCGCTGTCCCTCCCGCCGCTGAACCAGCAGACTACGCCGCTGAACTTGCCCAGCCTCATACCCCTTCTGCACACCTCTCTTCTATCTCGTCTACCGCCTCTAGGGTCCACTCCGCGGCTTGTAGCTTAATGAAGTCGAACTCGCCCCTCACCTCTATCCATATGCCCTCAGCCTCTACTTTATACATCCCCTGCCAAACCCACCCGCCGGGCACAGCCCTGCCGCCCTCATCCCTCCCGAGGAGGACGCCCACGGGGTGGGGGTGCCTTGGGCTCATTCTACATATCTTCACAGTGTGGACCTCTGCGTAGAGGTGGCTCATCCCCACTTGCATGTGGGCGGCGTAGAGCTCCCCGAGGTCGCAGTCTATGCATTCAATAATGACGCAGTCCTCATCAACCTCCACCGCCACATCCTCGTGGTGGTGCTCCCGCCTCCATTTGTAGAAGTATCTACACATGCCTAGCTATGTACCTCCTCGCGCCGTATATGAGCACCGCCTCAAGCGGCGTCTGGAGCCACTTGACTACTATCTGCCCCGCCACTATCTCTAAATGAGGCCCAAAGGCGAGGGTTATGAACACCGCTGTGTCCACCACCTGCGCAATAATAGTGGAGGAGTACGCCCTAGCCAGCAGGTGTAGCCTAGGCCACCGCGTCACTATATAGACGTCTATAGTGGAGGATATTAGATACGCCGTGAGGGAGGCTATCGCTATGCGGGCGGAGGGGGCGATTACCGAGTCCACCGCCGCCGCCCTTTCTTGAAACCACGACGGGGCGGGCAGGGTGGAGGCGGCCCACGCGGCGAAGGCCACCGCGGCTTGGAAGAAAAAGCCCATCCTAACAGCCCTAAGCGCGAAAGCCCTGCCGTAGAATATGGCCATGGCGTCTAGCAGAGCGACGTTTGTCATGAATATAACGGTGCCCGCGGTGGCTGTGCCCACTCCGTAGTCTACGAGGCGGTTGGCGATAAACTGAGCCGCGGTGAGAGTCCCGAAGAAAAGCCCCACAAGAACCGAGTCCACCCTCTCCCTCCAAAGGCGGATTAGGAGGAGGTATATGGCGTACAGGGCGAGGCCGTACGCCCACGCCTGTGCTAGGGCGTGCATGCTCAACGCGCAAAGCCCCTCCTTTTAAACAATTAGAAGTAGGCGTCTAGAGCCGCGCTTTTCTTAACCCTCCTCTTGTTTCTGTCCATGCCGCTTAGCAC
>NZ_JBMFKV010000181.1:0-3749 GCF_049971835.1 Pyrobaculum sp. | reverse complement strand
CCTGATTTGTGTACTTTATGAGGGTTGTTGTCAAGATTTTTGGCCCGGCGTATTTTGGCCTTAAGAGTTATGACGTTGTTACGCTGGAGCTTGAGCTGGGTGAGGGCGCCACGGTGGGGGAGGCGCTTGACGAGCTGGAGCGGAGGTTTCCAGGTCTGAAGGGGAGGTTGCTGAGGGGTGAGGAGATTGTACCGATGCATGATATATGGATTAACGGACGCTCTATAGATTTTTTAAATGGTTTAAAAACTCCTCTAAGGGAGGGGGATGTTTTGCAGATTATCCCGCCGTTCGGCGGGTAGCCAATACACCTTGTCTTTCTCAACGCGCCTCACAAGACCCGCCTCTTCTAGGTAGAGTAGGTGGCTGTATGCCTCGCCTATTGCGAAGATTTTGTTATATACGTCGAACTGTTCGAATGGTCCGGCGTCCCAGCTGATTTTCTGAGCTACTTGGTAGGTGGTCATGGGCTCCCTCAGCACGGCCATGACTTCTCTTAGCCTCTCCTCGTGGTGTCTAACCAGCTCCTCTGCCCGCAAGGCGAGATTGCCTATCTCATCTCCGTGGGCTGGGTAGCCCCTTTTGTTTGTAGCTACTTTCTTCAGGCTTTTTAGGTACTCTTTTAGCGGGTTGAAACCTGAAATTGGGTACCACGATATGTTTGGCGTTATCTTGGGCAAGACGTGGTCGCCGGTGAAGATTCCGTGCTCTGCGGCGTAGACCGTGTGTCCGGGGGTGTGGCCCGGCGTGGAGATGGCTCTTAGGCCGCAGTCGAGGCCTTCGCCGTCTCTTACAGATCTCCACTGGAGTCTCCACACGTCTTCAAACGACTTTCTAAATCGGGACATTGGGTGTACTTTTAGGAACGCCTCGGCGACTTCTGCAGGCGCGCCGTGTCTCTTGTACTCCTCTGCGTACATCTTCGCTAAGTCGTCGAAGCTGGAGGCTACGCGGCTTATCTCGCCTTCGCCGATGTGGAAATCCGGCGACGAGACCTCGGCGAGGAACTGCGCCAGTGTTATATGATCGGCGTGGAAGTGGGTGACGAATACCTTGGTTATCTCCCCAGGCCTTACGCCGAGTTGCTTTAGCCCTCTTAACAACGCCAGTGCGGAGTCGTAGGTGGCGAGCCCCACGTCCACCAGACCGTATCCGTCACTGCATTTGACGAGGTAGACGTTGACGTGGCCGAGCTCCATCCCCGGCAGGGGGAGCCTCAGTCTGGTGAATGACATTAAAATGGGTCGTGTGTCTATTTTTATGGATTTCCCCCTCCCGGCGCCCGACTCGTGGGGGATTTTCGTCAAGAGGTTGAACAGATTCGCCGGCGTTGCGCTTATCGAGGGGAGGGAGGCGTCTGTCCACATACACGACCCCGGCAGGTTGAGGGAGTTGCTGTTCCCAGGCGCGAAGATATGGGCGAGGAGGAAGAGCGGGGGGAAGACCGACTACTACCTGACGGCTGTGGAGCTGGACGACGAGCTGGTGCTCGTAGACTCTTCGATACATAACAAAGTGGCGGCGTGGCTAGTCGAGGGCGGGCTTCTTTTCAGAGGCTACGTGGTGGAGAAGAGGGAGCCGGTCTTCGGGAGCGGCCGCTTCGACCTGTTGCTTAGGTCGCCCGGCGGCAGGCCCGCGCTGGTGGAGGTGAAGGGGGTGACGCTAGAGGAGTCTGGGAGGGCCTTGTTCCCAGACGCGCCGACCGCGAGGGGGGCTAGGCACATGGAGGAGCTGGCTAGGGCAACCGCCGAGGGTTACGAGGCGCACGTCGTCTTCCTCGTCTTTAGAAAGAGGGCTGGGGTGATGTCCCCCAACTGGCGCATGGATAGGAGGTTCGCCGAGAGCCTCGTAAGGGCACGCGGCGCCGGGGTGGAGATCCACGCCGTTAAGCTAGAGATGTACAAGTGGGGGCTTAGATACGTGGGCGAGTTGCCTGTGGTTTTAACTCCTTCTTGACGCCTCTATGAGGTATCGGTAGAGGGAGCCCCAGATCTTGTCGTCGCCTCTTATCTTGTTTTCAAAGTTTTCGTAGCCAGCCCAGTCTCTGAAGGCTTTCTCAGTCTCCTCATCCCACACCCCAGTCGGCTCTTTTTTGTAGAACCCAAGCCGCCTCAAGGCTTCCTGCACCTCCCGCGCCACGTCTTTTTTCAACACCACGTCTCTCGGGTCGTCTCTCTGGAGTAGAGTCAGCTCCCATATCTTGAATATCCTTTTGAGCTCCGCCACGGGCTCCGGGTGGTCGTCCACCCTAATGTCGACGTACACGTCTGTGAGGCCGAGGTAGCCGCCTCCCGGTCTTAGTACAACAACCGCCGCCGACTGCTTGCCCCTTCTGTCTCCGCCCGCCCTCTCCCCGGCTTCTAAGGCGGCTATTAGTTTATCCACCAGCCCCCCTCTCTGCGTCTCAAAGGCCTTAGCCATGGCCTCAACCACCTGCGGCCCCGCCAAGATGTTGCCTAGAGCCACGTAGCCGCTACCAACGACATGACCAGCGTACTCGGGGCACTGCCGGCCGGTAAAGCCGTAGGCGTTGCCTCTGGCGTCGACAGCCCCTATCTGTCTAAGCTCCCTCTCAGAGTCCTGGGCCACCGCCCTCTCCACCGCCTCTTTAGCGTGGACGCCTTGCCTCATCAGCGCCAGTATTAGCTTGCCCAGCCGCGGATTAGCGTAGCACTGCGTAGCCACGGCACCCACAGAAGCCTCGACGTGGGGTACAAACGCGCCTACGGCGACAAATTTTGAAGACACGGCGACGCCTACGTCGACGCCGTCTGTAGCCACTATAGAGAAGGTCACACGCGGCTACAGCCACATAAATAAATACATTACCGGATTCCATAAATATGGAGATTAGGAGGGGGGTGAGGCTGTTGAGAGGCTCGCCTAATACTCTAGTCGTGGGGGAGTACGTGGTCGATCCAGGTCAGCCGAAGGAGAGGGCCGCGGAGATACTCTCGGCGGTGGGGAGGACGCCCCGGATCCTGCTGACGCACTTCCATGCAGATCACCTAACTGCCGTGCCGGAGGGGGCGGAGGTCTACGCGCCGTGGGGTGAGGAGCTTTTCGTAGCCAGCGTCAAGGCGCGGCTGTTCTTTACCCACGGCGTGTATACAGAGGGGGCAGTTTACAAGGGGGAAGATATAAAGGTAAGCGCAGTGGTTAAGCCTGGCGACAAAGTTGGGCCTTTCGAAGTGGTGCCTCTGCCGGGCCACACCTTTGGCCACGTGGGGTACTACATAGACGGCTTGCTTTACGCCGGCGACGCCGTCTTCGGGGAGAAAGTTCTAGAGAAGTACGGCGTGCCGTACCTCATGGACGTGGATTTATTCATAGCGTCGCTGGACAAGATTAGAGAAATAGACCCAGAGACGCTGGTGATGGGGCACGGCCCCGTCTTGGGGAGTAGAAAGCGGATTGGGGAGCTTCTAGATATCAACAAGTCGGCGGCGGAGAGGGCTGTTAGGCTTGTGTTGTCCGCGTTGCCGGGGGACGTGACCACGCTGGCTGTGAAGGTCTTGAAGGAGACAGGTGGGGAGAGGGGGTGGGAGAACGTGTTGCTTACTATGACCACGGTACGTGCAGTTCTCTCCAAGCTGTCAAGAGAAGGTATAGTCCACATCGACGAAGAAGGTAGGTGGGGAAGAAGAATATAGTTATAGAAGCCAGAGGCAGGCACCCCTCAATTCTGAATACGTCTACGACACACAAGCAAGGCCATAGGCGAGCAGAGAGGATACACAAAAGAAGAC
>NZ_JBMFKV010000180.1:0-3800 GCF_049971835.1 Pyrobaculum sp. | reverse complement strand
CTTGGCCCGCGACCCAGCTCGTCGCACACGGTAGCGGCAAGCGGAAGCGAGTGGAGGGAGGATACGAGAGGTGGGTGGAGGTCAGTTGCTACGTGCTGGGCGCCATAGCCTTGGGCCTGGGCGCAACGTACGTCTCCGGTTCGCAGAGAGAGGGCAGGTTAAGGCTCTTGATCCCCCTGACCCTCGTGGAGTACGATGTGGGCCAGTCTTTCAGGGCTTTCCTCGAGGGCGTTAATTGCGGTCTGCCTGAACACCTCATGCGCCTCATCGCGGCGTCGTACGGGGAGAGGCCGGCGGTGTATAAGTACATCGAGTTGGCATATAAAGGCGAGAAGGAGGTGAAGAAGGACGACTCTTACGAGCTTGTGTTAGACACGGCGTCGCTTCGCGGCGCCTCGTTGATTTTAAGAGACTATAGATCCGCCCTTAAGGAGCTCTCGGCCCGGTGGTGTGAGTGCGACCGGAGGGGGTGGGAGGGGGATTTGTGCAGAGAGGTGGAACAGGCGGCAGAGGCCTACAGAAGCCTCTACCTCTTCCTCGAGGCCGGCTATCCGGACGAGGCGTACAAGGCGCTTTCGCGCGGCCGCGGCATGAGGCAGCTGGCCTCTGTGAGAGACGCCTTGTTTGAAATCGTGGAGCGGGCGGTATGATCGCAGAGGCTTTCGGCGAGGCCCTCAAACGGCTGGGGCTGGCGCGGCGCGAGGCTGTTGAGGAGGCGCTTGAGGAACTCGACAAGACGGGGTACGCCGTCTTGCGCGCCCCCACTGCTTACGGCAAGTCCTTCGCCTCAATACCCCTGGGCCTCGCGGCGTATGAGGGGAAGATGGGCGGGCTGTCTAAAGTCATCCACGTCCTCCCCATGTCCTCCATCACCGAGGATCTATACGCCCGCGCCCTAAGGACGGTGACGGGATCTGGAGGGGAGGGGTTGAGGGAACTCGAGTGCGACCTCTTGCACAAATACGGGGAGAGGTGGGTTGGGTATCAGGCTTGGAGCATAGATGCCGATTTCAAAGACCCCCTGTTCCTAACGTCGTCGCTTATTTACACCACGTTTGACAGCTTTATCCTCAACTTGTACAAAATCACCCCGCTGAGGGCTGAGAGGGCGCCGTATGAGTCGGCGAGGGCCGCCATAATGAGGTCGATAGTTATACTTGACGAGGCGCATCTATACGCAGAGTCGGGCATGGGGCAGGACAAAGCGTTCACTGCGCTTCTAGCCGCCGCCGAGTCGTTAAAGGAGTTAAAAACGCCGACTCTCATCGCCACCGCAACTATTCCGTTGAAGCTGGCCCGCATCATGAACCCCACAGGCGTAGTCGTCACGGCTGTGGGTGAGGGCTGTGGCTACAAGGGGGTGGATGGGGAGGTCGTCGTAAGGGATTTCAAGCCGGCTGGGTCTGTCAAGGCGGAGGTGGTAAAGGACGTCGACCCCCTCCGCGTATTAAAAGAGCGTAGTTTTAAAAAAGCGCTGTTGATATACAACACCGTAGCCAGAGCCGTGGAGGCCTATGAGAAAGTCAAGTCGGAGTTCGACGCCGTGTTGATACACGGCAGGCTCTCTCTGGGCGATAGGCGAGAGGCAGTACGGCGTTTGGAAACCGCCGAGGTTGTGGTGGCGACTCAAGTGGTAGAGGCGGGCGTGGACGTCGAGGGCGTCGATTTATTGGTCACAGACGCCGCGCCGCTGCCAAGCCTTATCCAACGCATGGGCAGAGTGGCGAGGAAGGGGGGCGAGGGGCTCGCCTTAATTGACTGGGGCCGGGGGGCGTATGAATCGGCCGTGGAAATCTACGGCGCGGCGTCTGTGGAGGCGACGTGGAAGCTCCTGGGGGAGGGGGATGTCGAGTGGAGAAATCCGTGCCCGTCGGAGCCTAGGAGCTACGCGGCCCTCCTCGAGAAATACGGCGAGATCTACGCCCCCAAAATACTGGAGGATCTGAAACTCGTCCTCACGACGTTAAACAGGCTTGTGACTTTACATAGGAAGGACGCCGCTAGGTACATGGGTATTTTCTGCAACTTCGCCCGCGGCTCTGTGGCTGTGCCTATTGTCGTATCCGAGCTGTGCTTAAAGGAGCTGGAGGAGGGGGCGGCGCAGCGCGCCCCAGCTGATCGCGGTGGCGCCGAGTGCAAAAAGGAGCGGGACGAGAGGGCCTGTCTGTTGATGCTAGACGCCAGAAGGGCTCGACACGGCGATTTGACATACGACGGGAAGATAGCTGTAGTGGTGAAGGGCGACGTCGAATCGAAATTATGTAATAAGATAAAAAACAATTTATATAAGTGTATGCTAGATGAAAATATAGTCTTTCACGAGATTATAAAGGACGGCAAGAGGAAGAAGAAGATTAACTGCCGCAAATTGCTTGCGCTCGACGCCGAGGTGTCACGCGCGTTGGGCGCCAGGGTGGTCGTGATAGGCCTCGTCGCCAGGGAGGGGGCCTACAAGCCAGGTTTGGGGTGGATATGAGCGAGTTGCTGGCTTGGTGCGGCCACGGCCTCAAGGAGCATTTGAGGGGGGCCGCGCTCATTGCTTTACTCGACGAGGAGGCGATTAGAGGCGCGGCGGAGTTAGTCAAGAAGTCGTTTAACCAGGTGCTGAACGAGAGGGCTTTAAGACGCGAGGTGGAGAGCACAACAAGGAGGCTGGCCGAGGTCGCCGGCCTTAAGGACGCCAAGAGGGCCGTGGCCCTAGCGGCGTATCTACACGACGTCGGCAAGGCGATAGAGGTATACCAACGGCGCCTCAAAGAGGCTGGGCCCCGTTGCAAAGCCTCGCTGAGAGGCCACGAGGTGTGGTCAGCCTGGGTTGCCTACCACGTGGCCAAGGGTATCTGGGGCGAGAAGGGCGCCTCCATAATCGCCGCCAGCGTGGCTCTGCATCACTCCGCCAGACGTAGCATTGACGACGTCGTTTTAGATGCATTAAAAGTGTGGCCGAGTATGGACGACGTCGACCTCATGTTCCGCCTAGCTGAGGAGGGGCTGAAGCTCGTCGGCCTTGATCCCGACGTGGCGTCCGCCGAGGCCGCCGCCCGCCACGAATGGTTTAGACGGGCGGTGTTAGAGCTCACCAGATCGCGGCTTCTAGTCCCGGAGGCTGTGTGGGGAGAGTTGATCATCCACGTGATAGCCATCGCCGACAATCTAGACTCCGCGCTTGTCCGAAGCGATGGTAGAATTGCGTACGTCATAAGGCCACTCCTAGTCGAATGTCACTGCTGAGTTGTTAAGCGATCCTCGCTCCAGCTGTGGCGTAGGCCAGCAGAACGTCTTAGCGTGATTCCAGCGGCGGAGCCTTTACGCAAAACCCCACAATCAACTCACTGACAACCCCCCTCTGCCAAAGCGCCCCCTCCCTCGTCAAATCATTGCTTCTCAATTACTCAGCCTCTCTACCTATTTATCTAGCGAGAGAAGTTTTCTGCACCTCAAACTCGCCTATCGACAAATCAGCCCCTCACTTTAACCATTTTTACATGTCCAGAGTCCCATTTACAAACATATAAACTTGTGCGCGGCGCGGCGAAGAATGGCGCTGGGTCTCGGCGTCTTCTGAACCTCCACGTTGCTGTGCTTGCGAAGAATGGCGTACAGTTAGACCACACAGCGGAATATATGAATGTAAAGCGTTGCCGAAAAGCGTCCGCCGGAGAGACAAAAAACCTGCGAAAAACTTAAAAACCCACAAAAACCATAAAAACCAGCCCCAGAAATCAAAAGATAGTTGAAACACGATGGTAATACAGTTCTTGTCGCGGTCTATGAACACGTCTCCAGAAATCAAAAGATAG
>NZ_JBMFKV010000179.1:0-3823 GCF_049971835.1 Pyrobaculum sp. | reverse complement strand
CTCCTTGAGATAGGTGTCTGGGAGGACCACCAGGTCGTAACCCCCGCCGCCCCTCAGCAGGGCGGCGTAGGCCTCCTCGCCGCTTTCAAACTCCTGGTACACCACCTTTATGCCGTACTCCTTTTCAAACTCGGGAAGCAGATCCTTGTCGATGTAGTACGAGTAGTTGTAGACGGCGATTTCCCCGCCGCGCTTGGGGGTGGGGGTGGTCGTCGTGGTGGTGGAAGAGGAAGTAGAGGTGGTCGTGGCTGAGGTGGTGGCCGTCCCCTGCGCCTCCGCTTGCTTTCTCGTAAGCAGGAGCCCGCCCCCAACGGCGGCTAGGACTGCGGCGGCGCCGGCGGCTATGAGGAGCTTCCTCCTGGTGACCATTGTTGCCCAGCCGTACATTGGATTTTTAAAAATTGTCTAGCCCCGCCGGCGATTATCTTAGCTATGCGTAGAGGCTCCGGCATCTTGCCGAATTTCATACAGGCCTCCGCCGCCTTACCCGCGTCTATGGGGTCGATGCCCCAGGACCTTACGTAAATCTTGAAACCGTCTCTTGTGTAGTAGAGCGTGGGTGGGCCCAGCCTCCTAATGGCCTCCAGCCTCTCCTCCCAGTCTGGGAATAGCTTCTTCACGGCCTCCTCGACGTGGCCCCCGGGCTCTTCGAAGACGTAGCACGCCACGGGCTTTTGAAAACTGGTGTACAGCGCCTCCCCGTCTATCCAGTTGTAGAAGGACACGATGCACCCGTCGAGCATTACGAGGCTGACGTCTCTCCTAAGGACGGCGCCGAGTATCCTAGCGGCGGCTTCTGTGCCGTCTCTACCCCCGACCTTGGCCTTTGCGAACGCCACGTCCTCCACCACGCCGTCGCGCCGGGCCCTCACGCCGACGTACACCGACTCGCCGTCTTCCAGTCTGAAGCTCTCGGCTATGGCCACCACCTTGAAGTTTTTAGAGAGGTAC
Organism: Pyrobaculum sp.; assembly: GCF_049971835.1. Taxonomy (NCBI): domain Archaea; kingdom Thermoproteati; phylum Thermoproteota; class Thermoprotei; order Thermoproteales; family Thermoproteaceae; genus Pyrobaculum; species Pyrobaculum sp. Next base: position 2,872 of record NZ_JBMFKV010000179.1, on the reverse strand, counting down.
CTTGGATAGGAAATCGGCGAGCTCCTCCTCTGTCGCACTAGTGAGGCCCAGCCTGACGTACTCCCCGAAGCGGCCTCTCCAGGAGAAGACACTGCCGTCTAGGGCGCCGTGTTTTAAAAAAATTGTCTTATCCCTAGGCCTCAGCCACGCGAAGTACGGCGTGGCCTCCACGCCTAGGTGTTGCCTCACCAGATCGCGGCGCCTCGCCAGGGAGTTAAACACGGCGTAGACAGCGCCGGACTTCACGGCGGCGTAGAACAAATACTGCATATACGTAGGCGGGTGTAGATACGACGCCTCCAGGACGTTTAGGTAGTAGTCGGAGAGGCTTGGCGGGACCGCGACGTACGCCAGGTGGAGGCCGGGGAAGAGCACGTCGAGCGAGCCGACGGCGACGGCGCTCTCCGGTATGTACGGCACCTCGCCGGCGAGTAGGCCGTAGGTCAGGTCGTAAATGGTTAGAGGCGCCGAGCGAGACGCCGCCTCCAGCTCGCTGGCGGTGTATATATACCCGTCGGGGTTCCTCCAGTGGGGCTGTATATACACGGCCTTAGGCCTTCCGCACCTGGCGTACGGTATTACCTCTTTCTGTGTGGGGTCCTCCGGCTGTATGCACTCCCCCCCGTCTAGGTGGACTTCTGCAACGATCCTGATGCTGTCGGCTATGCTAGTGGTGAAGTACACCTCATGTTTCGTAAAGCCCTTTGCGGCTAGGATTCTCCTCAGCTCCTCTCTAGGCTCGGGCGCCCCCGCGGTATCTGTATACTGCAGAGCCCGCCTGCCGAATTCCCTCACCACGGTTTCGTGCACTAGCCTCACCACATCCACGTCGCTGTTTTTTATCCACGTGCCGCTTAGGTCAACCATTTAACATGGGGAAATTTGCCATTTATGAAGATTGGGAAGTTGCAACCCGACCTGCTTCAGCGCCTTGTGTTTGCCAGGCGGGGGGCGGCGAGGCGCGAGGTACTTGTGGGACCCGCGGTGGGGGAAGACGCGGCGATTATAGACGTAGGCGGTAGGTACCTGGCAGTCCACACAGACCCCATATCTGGCTCGGTGAAGCTACTGGGCTACCTCGCGGTGTACATCCCCACAAACGACATAGCGGTGAGGGGGATAGAGCCTATGTGGCTCTCCACGGCGCTGTTTCTGCCGCCGGGCGCGGACGAGGCGGTCCTCGACGTGATTACTAGGCAGATAGACGAGGCGGCGGGGAGGCTGGGGGTTATGGTGGTCGGCGGCCACACGGAGGTGACCACAGCCGTCACCAGGCCGATGGCGGTAGCCACGGCGATGGGCGTCGGCGATAGGTATGTATCTACGGGGGGCGCCCGACCTGGCGACGTGGTTATTATGACCAAATCCGCGGGTCAGGAAGCCGCCTCCATCCTCGCGACGGACTTCAGAGAGGAGGCTCTCAAGAGGGGGGTGGAGCCGGAGGCTGTGGCGAGGGCGGAGAGGCTGGCCCTTGAGGTGTCTGTGGCGAGGGAGGCCCTTGCCTTGGCCGACCTGGCCACATCTATGCACGACCCCACGGAGGGGGGCTTAGTCAACGGGCTCGCGGAGATCGCCTACGCGTCGGGAGTGTCAATCGACGTGGATAGGGAAAAGGTCGTGGTCTACAGAGAGGTGGAGGCGCTGTGCCGAGCCTTCGGCATAGATCCCCTCGAGACTCTGAGCTCGGGTGTGCTCCTCGCCACGGTGCCCCGCGGGAGGCTGGACGAGGCTGTGGAGAGGCTGGAGGCGCTGGGCGTGCCGCACGCCGTGATCGGCGAGGTGAAGCCGCCGAGCGGCTACCTGGTCAGAATCGGCGGGAAGATATACACAAGGCCCTACGTCGAGGATAAGTTGTTCACGTTTTTCTAAGCTCTACGAGGGCCTCTATGAGGAGCCTAGCCACGTCTACTCCTGTGGTTTTCATGAGTGCCTTGAACTCAGGTATTCCGTTTACCTCGTTGACGTACAGCCTGTCTCCTATGAGTATATCCACTCCGGCGTAGAAAGCCCCCACAGATCTCGCCGCCTTCACAGCGAGGTCTTCCAACTCGCCGTCTATCTGCTGAGGCTCTGTCCGGCCACCCCGGGCGGCGTTGCTTCTCCAGTCGCCTCTGGGGGGTATCCTCCTCATGGCCGCCACTGCCCTCTCCCCGATTACAAAGACTCTGATGTCCTCCCCAGTGCCTATCATCTCCTGTAGTAGAAACACCTCGTTCTCCGCGGATCTCATCAAGAGCCTCACCTCCTCGGGCGCGGTGACCAGCGCCACCTTGCGCCCCCAGCTACCGCTGGCTGTCTTCACAATAGCTCTTTCTCCCACCTCCACCTCGGCTTCGCCGAAGAGCACCTTGGTCCTGGGCACTGGGAGCCCGCTGGCCCTTAGCCTCGCCAGGGTAACTGCCTTGTTCCAGCTCACGGCTATGGCGCTGGAGGAGTTGACGGCTAGCCCTCCGTTGCCCTCGACCACCGCGGCCGCCACGATGCCCTTGTTGTGGCTTAGGGTCCTTATTAGGTAGACGTCGGGCTCCCACCCCTCCACATCCAGCACCTCCCCTATCTTCACCGTTTTTAAAACCACGCCGAGCCTCTCCGCAGCCTTTATCAAAGCCTTCTCCTCTTCCCTGACCACGTCATACACAAGCGTCACCACGGCGACACCTCAAGCCTCCCGTTTTTGTAATACCACAGAAAGGCCTTCGCCAGCTCCACAGCCAGCGTCGAGTCGAGAACCAGCGGCGTGTTGGTGTCGGCGGCGGTCCTCCTGATATGGAAGTCTCTCTGCGGGGTATCTCCCGCGGTCATCACGATATCCACCTCACGCCACTTCAACATGTCGAGGAGCTTGTCGCCCAGTTGCTCGGGCGTATACACC
>NZ_JBMFKV010000178.1:0-3920 GCF_049971835.1 Pyrobaculum sp. | reverse complement strand
AGCCGCTGGTTCTCCGGGTCCTGCTCCTCGGTGGATACTCTTATGTAGGTGACCGCGGGGATCAAGACCTGCGCCTGCCCTCCCTCTTAGGAGGCCCCTCGCCCCTCGGCCTCCTCGGGGGCTTTACCTCAGGCGGCGGCTGGAGGGGGGATATGTAGTACCCCAGCGGCCAGCCGTACGTCCGGTCCCTCTCCTCCCCCGACGTCGTGTGGACGTCAATGTAGAGGACGTTTCTAAATATCAGTGGCTCCTCGGCCCACACCCCCACCCTCTCTGGGTAGTAGGCGATAGGCTCCACAAACCACTCGTACACCCGCCCGTCTTGTATAAACCTGACAAAGTCTAGGTACTCGTCGGCGTTGTAAAACCCCCAGACGACGAGCACCGCCGCCGGGGGGAGGTTCACCGTAATGCGGCCCAGCTGAAGCGAGTAGCCGAATTTATCCGCCGCCTCGCCGTATATATGCCTCGGCTGAATCACCTCAAGCCTGCCCCCTATCTTCCTCGCGTACTCCTGCGCCACCGCGTAGGCCTTTTTGATAGCCTCCACAGCCTCGTTTCTAGAAAGCGGTAGGAACCACACGGCGGTATCTATACCAACACTATTTAAACAATACACCGCCGCCCCCCGCCCAGCTCCCCCCGCCGAGGCCCGCCGCGCCGCAGTTATAAAGACAGGCCGCATAATAACCGCTAGAAATAAAACCGCCGTGTTAGGCCCCACCCATGTTCGGGCTAATCGCCCTGACAGCCATCGCGGTGCTCACCGCGCTCGCCCTGAGAAGGGTGAGAGACCGCATACTGACCGGGCTGGCCGTCGCCGGCCTGTTCCTAGTGTCGATACCCGCCCTCCTTGTAAACGGCGACGTGGCTGAGCGTCTCGTGGCCGCCCTCTACATGTACGCCCCCTACTGGGAGTACCTAGTGCCCATCGCCTTCTTCACCGCCGCCCTCCTGCCCGGGAAGAGGTCTGGCAAGAAGAGGGGTAAAAAAGCCGCCGGTTATAAACGCGACGTAGTTATCGTCTAGAGGCGTAGATAAGAGCGACGGCAGCCAAGAGGGCGAGAATCAAGACAAACCACAGCCCTTTTTCCTCCCCATGCACAGCAGGTAGAGTCGCCGTAGCCGCGGTCTTGGCTGGGGGTTGCGGCGGCGGGGAGAAGTTGACCCTCGGCAGGGTCACATTTCCCTTAGCCGCCATGCACGACACGTCTCCCATCGCCGTTGAGTATATCGACGCCATGATGTAGTACGTCAGGGCGCTCTGCGGGTTGCCGCCCTCCCCGCTGTAGTAGTCGCCGAACTGGAGGTAGCTGAGGGGCAGGGTGTTGGTGTAGCCGCACGCGGCGGCCCTTGCCATGTTGGTGAGGGCCCTCTCCCTAGCCACGTTTAGGTACTTGTCGGGAGCCGCCGACATAAGCGCTGAGGCGGTCTCCGCGATGATCTCAATGGAGTTGGCTATGGAGGCCAGGTAGAGGCCCCTCCTGTAGAGGTCCTCGGCCAGCTGGACGGCTGTGGCGTAGTCGCCCAGCGTTACGCCGTAGGTAGTCTCGAGATATGCGTACATAGTCTTGGCGTAGTCTAGGTACATCCTAGCCACCTCCGCGAGGCCCGTCTCGTTTATAGCCGGGCCGTAGGCCATGGCCCTCGCCTCGTCGACCCACGACCTCAAGGTCACAGCCCGGGCGTACATGGCGCCGGCGTCCGGCCTGCTGGAGTTGGCCTGGAAGTAGACCTCGTACACCCTCGTGTAGCTGGCCACGACGAGGTCGATGTTGTTCACCGTCAGAGGGATGCGGGAGAGCTCCGCCTCCGCCTCCTTAGCCATCTGCACCGCCTGGTTGTACAAACTGCGGTATGTCCGGCCGGAGGAGGCCGCCTGATCCCTGTAGTAGTTTACGACGCCTTGGTAGATGAGAGACGCCGCGGCGTAGTAGTAGCCCTTGTTCTTCAGACGCTGAATCACAGCCGCGTCGACATAGCCCCTGCCGACCGTCTGGTTGTAGTAGCTGTAGATGGCGTTGAAAAGATCTCTTGAAATCGCCTTAAATACGGAGTCGTCCACCGCCGCCGCCGGCGGCGTGGATATCCTCCTACCGGTCAAGTAGTATATAGCCTCCTCCACAGTCCCCACCTCAACCACCTTTATCCCCCTCACGCCGCTGGGGGCCTCGCCTATTGGGACAAGCGCCGTCTTGATCCCGCGCTCAGCCGCCGCGCTTACCTTCTGCGACACGCCGCCCACAGGCCCTATCAAGCCGTCCGGCAGTATAATGCCGGTCATCGCCGTGTCGTTTCTAAGCTCCAGACCGTTCATCAAGGCGTACATAGCCACAGTAATGTAGCCACTAGCCGAGGGCCCCCCGACCTGGGCGTCGCTCGCCAGCACCCTGAGCAGAGCCGTGTAGTTTGTATACGGGACGCCCGAGAGGCGGGAGGCCACATACAGCGCAATCTGCGCCGAGGGGCCGAAGCCCTGGCCCGCCTCGGGCACCCCAGCCACATACGCCCGGCCGTCGCCCGGCGTGAGCAAGGTAACTCTAATAGGCAACACGGCGCCGCCGCCAGGCCCCACCGCCAAGGCGTTGATCTCCACAGAAGACACCTTAACCGTGTAGGTCTCCCACCCCGCCGCGGCTACAACCAACGCCACCGCCAGCACGGCGATAAACCACTTTTTCATGCCGCAGACCCCCGCCTCAACTATAAAAAAGTTACTCACCTCCAGCGGCGGAGAGCGGAGGCCGCGGCGCGGTCTGGCTAAGGACAAGGCGGGTCAGTGGAGGTCGTGTTGCTTCACAGCTCCGCCTCGCCTGGGTCATCATATAAATACCGTGTGGACAGAGGTATTTATGGATGTCGCGGAGGTGGTCGCGGCTTCGCGCCGCTGTGTTGTGTTCACCGGCGCGGGCATCTCAGCCGAGAGCGGCGTGCCGACGTTCAGAGGGCCCGGCGGCTTGTGGGAGAGGTACCGGCCTGAGGAGCTCGCCACCCCCGAGGCCTTCGAGAGGGACCCGGAGCTGGTGTGGAGGTGGTACAAGTGGCGTCAGGAGGTTATCTACAGCGCGTCGCCGAACCCCGGCCACTACGCCGTCGCCGAGCTTGAGAGGCTCGGCGTCGTCAAGGCTGTGATCACCCAGAACGTAGACGGCCTCCACCAGCGCGCCGGCAGTACAAAAGTCGTGGAGCTACACGGCTCCATATGGCGGGCCCGTTGCACCAAATGCGGCGCCGTATACAAGCTGGACAAGCCGGTGGAGGCTGTCCCCCCGCGGTGCGCGAAGTGCGGAGGCCTCCTCAGGCCAGACGTCGTGTGGTTCGGAGAGCCCCTGCCCCAGGAGGCGTGGCGGGAGGCCGCTGAGCTCGCCGCGGCCACGGACGTCATGATCGTGATCGGCACATCCGGCGTGGTCTACCCAGCGGCGTATATACCGCAGATCGCGAAGAGGGCGGGGGCAGTTGTAATCGAAGTGAATATAGAGCCCACGGTCATAACCCCCATAGCCGACTTCTTCATTAGAGGCAGAGCGGGGGAGGTCCTACCCCGGATAGTGGAGGAGGTTAAGAAGAGGCTCGGAACCCGCCAAGCTCAACGCCACGACTCGCGCCAGCCATCGGCTCCTCATCGCCGGGATAGCTAACACACATGTATAAAAGCTACATCGTCTTTTTCCAATGCGCCCCCCAGGTGGTGCAGATCCCGGCAAGGACGTTCCAGCTGGAGGGGGGCACATACGCCTACGTGGGGTCCTGCGGCTTGAGTTGCGCGGCGAGGCTCAGGAGGCACCTCGAAAGACGGGGGAGGAAGAGGTGGCACGTTGACTACCTCGTCTGCACCCCCCTATACGCCGTCGTCACCCCCATACCCGAAAAAGAACTCGCGAAAAGGCTGGCCGCATGCCGCCCCGTGCCAGGCTTCG
>NZ_JBMFKV010000177.1:0-3943 GCF_049971835.1 Pyrobaculum sp. | reverse complement strand
CGCGGCTCAAAACGTCGTGTTTGTGTGGCATCTACACCAGCCCCCCTATTACATACCAGAAAGCTCCCTCCCTACAGACACAGGCAAGGGAGTGGCAGAGGCTCCCTGGGTGAGGCTGTGGACTGCGAAGGCGTACTACCCCATGTTGTTGCTGGTGGAGGAAACTGGGGTAAAAGTAACTTTTGACGTGACGCCTACCCTGCTCGAGCAGATTGAGATGTACGCCTCAGGTAGGCTGACTGATAGGTATCTACAACTCTCTCTCAAAAGCGCCGAGGAGTTAACAGAAGAAGAAAAGGCGTTTATAGCCAACAGATTTTTCGACATAAGCTGGGAGGTTCAGATCCCGAAGTTTCCGCGGTATCAATGTCTACTCCAGAAGAGAAACAGCGGTCTGCAGTTCGACACGGCGGACTACCGCGACTTACAGGTATTATTCAACCTGGCGTGGATTAACGAGAAGCTACTCGTCGAAGACCCGGAGCTGAGGCCTATATACGAAAAGGCTAGAAACAGCAACTGCGATACCCACTTCACAGACCTAGAGAAGGCGGTGGTCTTGACAAAGCACCTAAAGTACCCCAAGCTGTTTCTAGACAAGCTAGCGAAGCTGTATAGAGGCGGGTGGATAGATGTAGTCATGACGCCGTACTACTACCCCATAGCTCCACTTGTTGAAAACACCAGCAACGCCCTACTCACAGACCCCGGCATAATAACCCTGCCACGGCCCTTCGCACATCCTGAAGACGTCGCCGCACAGATCCAGCTCTCTAGACACAAATTCAAAACGTTCTTCAAGTCGGAGCTCCTGGGCGTGTGGCCCCCAGAGCTGGCAGTCGACGATCTCTTTCTAGAAATACTGTCTCAAAACTCTATTAGGTATACCATAGCCGATCAAGTAGCTCTGCAACGCTACCTGGGTAGGGAGGCGGAGCCTAGGGAGCTCCACACGCCGTGGGTTAGACACGGGGTCTTAATCTTCTTCAGAGATAGAGAGCTGTCGGACTGGATAGGCTTCAGAGGCTCGGAGCTGTCACGGCAATTCGGCGAGGACTACGCCGCGGGACAGTTCCTACAGATCTTAAGCAGTAGAGCCGGCGGCGGATACATCGTAATCGCCCTCGACGGCGAAAACCCGTGGGAGTGGTACCCCCACGACGGCTACATCTTCCTCACCAAGATATACAACGCGGTTAAGGACCGCGCCACGACTCTAAGGGAGGCAGCCGGGAGAGCCACGCCGCTACCCATGAACTCGCCGTTGCCCCCCTCCAGCTGGGCCGGGGGGAGCCTCTCCGTGTGGATAGGGGAGTGGGAGGAGAACCTGGCATGGAGGATACTAGAAGAGGCGAGGCAAGCCGCCCAGAACAAGGCCTGGGCGCAGTTGCTATACCCGGCGGAGGCAGGCGACTGGTTCTGGTGGTACGGACGGGATAGGGAATCACCTGTGGAGAACGTCTTCGACTACCTATTCCGCTACGTTATTAAGAAGTTTTACAACAAGACAGGTCTGCCCTACAGCTACACGTGGCCTCTCGACGAGCCTATTCACTACAGAAGCCAAGTCACAGTTGACTGGGCTGGGGCTCCCTTCAACAGACTGATATTCAGCGAAGTGGAAAACGTGACGGTCACCGTCGAGGTGTATTCACAAACCGCCGGCACCGCCAGCCCCGGCAGAGCCGGGGGCATTAGGGCGGTGGCGCACTGGGGCCCGGTGGATGTGTGGGGCGGGGCGTGGAGGGACTTGTTCTTCGCCCCCATGGCGTACGCCGGGGACGTGGGGAACAACGACGTATATGCGCTACAGCTGAGACTCCCACCTGGTAAGTACGAGTTCACCTTCATAGCCCAGGGCTCCAACGAGGTCTACGCAACGGCGCTTGGGAAGAACTACAGAGTGGAGGTGGTGCCCAGAACCGGCGGCTACGTCTGCGGCGTCGAGCTGAGCCGCGTGGAGGTATACGACTCGGGGGGCAACCTAATCGCTACCTATACCGGAAACGCCACGGCGTACGTCGGCGACGTAATTAAGGCCTACTACAGGATATGCAGAAGCGGCGGCGTCTACGTAGCTACGTCCATGGCCCTCCTGAGGGATGTAGGGGCGCCGTGGGATGAGGTGTACGTATACGCGGAGCCCGCCGGCGGCGATCTCTACGTGGCCGAGTTTAGGCTCAACTACAGCGGCGTGTTTGTACTAAGGGCCAAGGCCATGGGTAGCAACGTGTCCTACTCGCCGCCGACCTACATCAAGGCACTCGGCGGCCCAGGCCCAAGATTCGTAGACGGAAACCCCAGCGACTGGATCGGCCAACCGCCTCAGCAGACACCCGGAGCAACCGCCAGTATGTATGAGCTAATAGTCACAGACCCCGAGGGCGATCAGTACAGGTATTACCGCCCAGATTGGGACTGGCCCCCCTCAGACGACTTAGATGCAGTGGAGCTCAGACTCTACATAGATGGAAACAACCTCTACGGGCTGGTAAAGCTGAGGCAACTCGGCAACATCTACGCGCCGTACGTCATGGTGGCGATCGGACTCCCAGGAGGCGGGTTCAGCGAGTGGCTACCCGACTGGAGCGATACGAAGCTCGCCTTTAAGTGGGACTACGTAATAGGCATAAACTATGGAAAAGGCACCCCACTCTTCCTATTCGACCACTCCTGGGATCCAAAACCGGCGGGGCAAATAGCCAGATCTGGAAACGTCATAGAATTCGCCATACCGCTAGACCAGCTACCACTACTAAAAGACGCAAAAGAGATCTACATAACGGCGGCGGTGTTTGCAAACAGCTACGGAGGCATATGGGACCCCGGCAAAAACAACGCATACGACCCAGCAAGAGGCATATACATAAACGAAGACATCTACGCATCCAACATATACGACGTATTCGGACAGGCGCCGACATGGGAAGAAGTCCACGGAGGCTGGAATGGCGGCGACTACACAGTCAACTTCTACATCACAGCACATCTACAAAACGGCAGAATAGTCGCACTCTCCTAAACCCCCACCTTTTTAGAAAAATCAATGGGCCCGCCGGGATTTGAACCCGGGACCACCCGCGTGCCCAGGCAACCGCCGCGTGAGGCGGGCATCATACCGCTAGACTACGGGCCGTATCTAGCAATGTTTAAGTTTTTAAGTTTTCATGGCGTCTGCCCGCCGCGCGGTGATTGCTGTGGGTTTTTTATACCGCCTCGTGTGTGGGGTTGTGCGGTGTCTGAGAGTGTTCTTTGACGGGGCGTGCGAGCCCGTCAACCCGGGGGGCGTCGGGGCATATGGCTTCGCCGTGTTTGACGGCGAAAGGGAGGTGTATGGAGAGGGGGGTGTGGTGTGCGTCGGGGAGCGGTGGTGTACTAACAACTACGCGGAGTATTCCGCGTTGGTGAAGGCGCTTGAGTGGGCTCTGTCAAACGGCGTGGAGTGCGTGGCTGTCTACGGCGACAGCCAGCTGGTGGTGAGGCAGGTCGTGGGTGAGTACGCGGTTAGGGCTCCCCACCTAAAGCCGCTGTACGAGAGGGCGCTGGAGCTGGCGGGCCGCTTCAAGGGGTTTTCCATTTCCTGGGTGCCCCGGGGGGAGAACAGCCGCGCCGACTACTACTCGAAGAGGGCTTACTGCGACTACTTGAAGGCGAGGCCGGAGCTCCGGGAGAGGTACAGCCGGTGGCTCGCCACCGGGAGGCAGCTGGCCGCGCTTAGGCGGCTCGGCGTAGAAGCCGACGTGTGCCTCACGAGAGCCGAGGCGTCGAGGTTGATAAGACGTCTGGGGAGGGGTTAGGACACATATAAAGCACGGCGCCGGTTGTGCGGCGCGGCGGATGCCGTGGGGTGCTGTTACAGTAGCGGCGCTTGTACCTCAACCTCCACCTCTGGCGGGCTCTGGCTGGCGTCTACCTTTGTGTAGATCTCCCGTGTGGGGGTGCC
>NZ_JBMFKV010000176.1:0-3972 GCF_049971835.1 Pyrobaculum sp. | reverse complement strand
CGTATGGGAGGAGTCCGTATTCTAGGAGGAGTAGGTGGGGTTTTTTGAGTCTTGTGGCTGTTTCGGCTAGGAGGGTTCTTATCGTGGTTGCCCTGTCTTGTATCTGGTAGTAGCTGATGTCGAGGTCCCCCGCGGCGCCAGTGACGGGGTCGCTGTTGTATATGTACAGCTTGTCTACGCCCCACTCGTAGGCTATTAGTGGGTAGGCGGTGGACGCGGCGCGGGCGACCGCCGTTGCGAGGAGGTTGAGGCCGTGTGTGGTGTCGAGGAGCACCGCGTGGATTTTTCGGGTTTTTAGAGTTTTTGTAATTTGGCGGAGTGTGTAGACCACGGAGGCGGTGATGCATTCGAGGAGGTGGCCGGGGTCGTCGTGTTCTCTGTAGATGGCTGTTTTGAAGGCGCCGACGAGGGGGACCACGGCGAGGTGGAGGTGGCCCCTCCACCGCCTCTCTCCGTCTGTGAGCGCCGCGGGTTTGGTGTGTATGCATGGCAGGCGGTTGCCGGCGCACTGGGCCTCGCCTATCGGCGGCGCGGGGCCCGCGTCCTCGCCGAGGGAGACCGCGGCTACGCCGCCTGGCGCTCCCTCGACGGCTCTCCTGGACTCATCGACGATTTTTCTGGCCAGCTCCTCTGTGTATGTCCCCAGGTCTGGCTTGTTTTCTACCCACTTCAGCTCCTCGTCTAGGGTGGGCGGTGCGAAGAGGACTATGTGGAACTCGGCGTCTGGCCTGGGGATGAGGTGGGCGTAGGTGACGGCTAGGTGGCCGAATTTTGTGTAGATTCTGGTGGCGGTTCTAGAGGAGCCCGCGGCCTCGGCAGGCGGGGTGTATACTCTGTAGACGACGGGTCTGTACTGTGTGAAGGCGCCGAGGAGGGCGAAGGTGACTACCGCTCCGCGGGGGCCCGGGGCCGCCTTGGCCGGGGGGTCCATGGCGTCACTGGCTCGGGCATTTAAAGAGCTTGAAGCAGTGGGCTACGTCTACGCCTTCGTTTATGCATCTGCAGTTGGGCGGGTCGTGGTCTGCGCAGATGCCCTGCCTAAACTCTCCGCAACAGCACTTCGCCATGAGGAGCCAGTCTCCGCTTTCGCATTGACACGGCGCGGCGTAGACCTCGTGCTCCTCTGCGCGGCCGCATGTCGGCACGTGGTTTCGGCAGATGCATGTATAACTGCAAGACGCCTCTTTGATATAGAGGGGGCCGGTGGTCGACTGCGGGAGCTGTGCCTGGCGGAGGCAGTTGGCGGCGTGTGCGACGTATCTGTCGCCGTCTCCGTGGTCTGTGGCTAGGATTATTTCGCCTATGTCGAAGCCTCTCTCGTAGTAAATCTTTATGAGTTCTGGCGCCACCGCGGCGCAGTCTGCGGTGGAGAGGCCGACTGCGTCTATTACTAGCCTTCTAGCCATGGCGCAACGGGTGGCCGGGGCCTCTCTGTCCTTGTTCTTTTGCGCTTCTTTTGACGAAGACGTCGTAGGCGCCGGGGTGGGTGAGGCCGGGGATTGGCTTTTTCCCGTCCCACTTCTCTTTTTCGCTGTATATCTTGTCTTGGGTGCGGCGCAGTATGTAGACGTTTGTGTGTTCTCCGTAGGCTCCGAGGACGAAGTCGAGGCTGTGTGTGGAGTACACGGCGCGGAACCCGAGGCCCTGCTCCTCAGCCCTCTCGGCGAGGCGCTGGGCGAGGCGGCCGAGGAAGTGGGCGAGGGTGGGGTGGGCGTGGGCCTCGGGCTCTTCGACGAGTAGGTAGACGTCGTCGTGTCTCGACGCGGCGTAGGCGTAGATGGTGTACATCGCCACTAAGGCCGGTGAGAAGACTGTGGAGAGTGTGAGGAGGCTTCTACCCTCGGCGCCGGTTTTGAGATCCGTCCAGGTGAGGCCTTTTTCGCTGGCTGATATCCGTAGGGGGAAGAAGTCGTCGAAGAGCTGGTAGCTCCTGGCCACTTCTCCGTATTCCTCCCTCAGCTGGTCTAGAACTCTATAGGCGTCTACTACAAGGATGTCGTCTGCGAGCTTCTTTGCCGATACGCCCAGTGCGGCGTCTGCTTTGATGGAGTCTTCTATTTTTTCGAGGTTTTCCACCAGCTCGCCTGCGTTGACGGGGGCCTCTCCCCATTTTTCAAGTCTTCGAAGATCTGTTTTGATTCTTGAGAATTCTTCAGTAATGTATTCATAGAGCTGGATTGATGTGCGGTACGCGTCGACGTAGATGGCTACGTCGATTTTTCGGTCGACTTGGCAGTTTAGGTCGCCCAGCATGTGTTTTATGTCTTCTTGGGCGATTCTGCCGATGGCTTTCTTGGCGTGGGTGTATATGCATTTGAGTACGAGGGACTTGCCGGTTAGGTTGGGGCCTGTGAGTATTGTAATTCTCTTGTCTAGGGGGGTGTCTATATCTACTTCTATCTGCTTCTGGCCGTATTTAATAACACCTCTTATGGATACCACTGGGTGGGTTTCACGTGTTTATTAAAGCATATGTCGCTGAAACCTTTAAATTTTACAGTTTTCGGTTGGTTATGAGTGTTAGGTCGTTCTTCTACAATAGGGTGTATGTCCCCTTTAGGGATGACAGGGTTGAGGATGGTATTAGCGGCGCCGCTTCTTACAGAACTGCGCAGACCGCGCATGGCTTTAGGCGTGTGTACGACGGCATTGTTAGGGTGCTTGACGGGATTGTGTCGTCTGGGAGGGAGCTGGGGGAGCGGGTTGATTTGAGGAATAGGTACCGGGTTCAGCTGGCTAGGCTGGACATCACGGTGCAGTACCAGGCGGCGAGGGGGATTTTGGACAGGGACCTCGCCGAGGGTATTAAGGCGGCTTTGAGGGAGGTTTCCACGGCGTTGCAGAGGGGGGAGGTGGAGAAGGCTGTTAGGGCGGCTGAGTCGCTGAGGCTCGCCCTGGACGCCGTGCTTGCGTATCAGATTGTGGGCGGGAGGAGGCGGGAGGAGGAAGAGGAGTGGCTATGAGCTCGCCTGCGCCTAGTCTCAAGCTGGGCTTTGTTGTCGAGCTGGAGTTTACGTTGGATGCGTACGGGCTGTTGATTAGAAGCGGCAGGGCTAAGGAGGTGCTCGGCTTGGCTGACATCATGCCGGTGGCTGTTGAGTATCCTTATGAGGTGGGGGGGCGGCGGCACTACCTGACGGTGCCGTATATCCCGGGGAGTTCTTTAAAGGGGCGGGCGAGGTCGCTTTTGGAGACGGCGCTGGGGTTGCCGCTGTTTACCACGGACGGGAAGATCTATCTGCACACTAGGATCGTTCAGCTCGATATAAGGGATGAGGAGCCTTACTGCCCGGTGGATGCCGTGTTCGGCACGCCAGCGATTCCGCCGAATATTGTGGCTGATGAGAGGAGGTTTGTGGTGGAGTGCTGGGCCCCGACTAGGGCGGTGTTTAGAGACTTGTTCCCGAGTAGGCGGTATGTGGAGGGGCTTTGCAGGTCTAGGGGGGGCTGTGAGGGTGTGCAACTGGCCGACTTTTTGGAGGAGAAGTGGGAGAATAGGATTGACCGTGTTACCAGCACCGCGGATCCGAGGAACGTGATGAGGCTTAGGCAGGGGGTGGAGTTTGAGGGGGGCATCTCGTTCCTTATCTACGATGTAGACGTCTGCAGGAAGGAGGTGTGCGACGCTCATTCGAAGATTATAGGCGAGATAAAGGAGAAGTATAGAGGGCTACCCGCCCTCTACTACGTGAACAAGCTTATCGACGCTCTTGAGCTTGTGGAGAGGACTTATCTCGGGGCCTCTGGGACGAGGGGTTATGGCAGGGTGAAGTTTAGGGATCTCAAGGCTGTTATGTACGACGTAAGAGGCGAGCCTCAGTGGGATCCCAAGGAGGGGAGTGTTGGGAGTTTGGAGGAGTTGAGGAAGTTTCTAAACGAGAAGCTCGCGGCGGTTCTCGGGGATTGGGCGCGCCGCTCTTGTAGGTGATGAGGGTTGGCTATGTGGTTTTGAGGTTTTTGGGGGGTTTCCAT
>NZ_JBMFKV010000175.1:0-4031 GCF_049971835.1 Pyrobaculum sp. | reverse complement strand
TCACAGCGTATCTAATATCCTCCACTATAGACGTCTATATAGTGACGCGGTGGCCGAGGCTACACCTGCTGGCTAGGGTGTACTCCTCCTCCCTCGTGGCACAGGTTGTGGACAGCGCAGTGTTTATAACCCTCGCCTTTGGGCCGGAGGTGGGGATAATAACGGGGCAGATCGTCGTTAAGTGGCTTCAGGTGCCGCTGGAGGCGATACTTGTCTACGGGGCGAGGAGATACGTGGCCTCTATTAGAAGCCGAGGGTAATTCTTAGGATGCCTCCGGCGATGGCCAGGAGGCCCACGACGGCGTTTACAAGCACCACGTGTCTGCTCTTGGCGAAGTCAAGCAACGCCTTTATTGTGGCTATGCTCACCACCACGCCGAAGGCCATGGCCGCCAGGGACTCTGCAGTGGCCACCGCGCCCCCCTCGGCGATATAAGATAGAGCCGTGGCGCCCAGCCCGGCTATGGGCACCAAGACGAAGGAGGCTTTGAAGGCCTCCTCTGGCTTGTAGCCGAGGAGGAGTAGCGTCGTGGTGGTCGCCCCCGACCTGCTGACGCCGGGGAGCACCGAGAGGGCCTGGGCGAGGCCAACCAGAGCCATCTCGCGTAGAGACATCTGGCCGAAGCTCTTGAGCCCGGCGGCCGACTTCGCCCGCTGGAGTAGGGCGGCGTTTAGCACCACCGCGGCGCCGAGTGCCATCATCAGCCACCCGGCGCTCTGGCCCGCCAGTAGCGACTTCCTGGCTATGTAGTACAGGGGCACGCCGACGGCGCCGGTGACTATTGTAGTGACCACCATGTATGTGAGCCACCTCCTCCCTTCGCGGTCGCCGAGGAGCCCCCTCAGCGCCTTTAGGTACAGCCCTCTGAAATATATGAGGGCGGCGATAACTGAGGCGGCTTCTAGAAAGAGGCCTAGGGAGTAGGCGTATTGAGGCGGCGATTTGAACAGAGCCGTGGAGATCAGCATGATCTGCGTCTTGCTACTTATGGGGAGCCACTCGGAAACGCCTTGAACCACGCCGAGGAGCAACGCGTCTCCTAGGTTCATTGAAGGGGCTACATGTTATATACATTTAAAAGTGGTGAGGCGTGTACGCGGTTGTTACTAACTGTACTAGAGAGAAGCTCGATTTCGCAAGTCCGGCTAGGGATCTCTACAGAGGGCCGTCGGTGCAGAGAGTGGTGAAGGTTGTCGACGAGGCCAGGTCACAGGGGGTGCCCGTCTCTCTCTACATTATATCAGCCCGCTACGGGCTGGTTGGGGAGCACGACGTGCTTGAGCCCTACGACGAGACTCTCAGCGGGAGGAGCCACGAGGAGATTAAGAGGTGGGCCCACGCCGTGGGGTTGCACACTGCGCTCCGGAGGCTGGCAGAGAGAAGCACAGTGATTCTGGTGGTCACCAAGGCGTACTACATCGCGGTGGAGGACGTGGCGTGTCAATACGATGTGTACGTCCTAGCGCCTTTTAGGGCATGCGGGAGGTGGATAAAGACGGGCAACTTCGACAGACACATAGCGTTGAGAAAGTTGCTGAAGTCGCTCTGGTCGTCGGCCTCCCCAGAGGGCACCCGGCGACGGCGCAGAGGTTCTGGAGATAGAGAGTAGGCCGCGGCATAGTGCAGACGCGGCGGGGCGCCTAGGGCCGCTCGGCGTGTCCGTGGCGAGTGCCGTGCTTAGCTTTGAACGTCGGCGTAGGATGCCGTCCTCATCCTCAGCCCCGTTTATCTCGTCACCGAGTCACCTCGAGAGACAGATTTATATCTATGTCTTTGCTTAACTAAAGTGATTCCAATCAGCGTCATGGTCACGGGGGTGGGGACCACTTCTTTTAAGGTGAAGGGGAGGTTTGGGGTGGATAAGCCGAGCGACTTCTCAGCCCCGTTTAGGCCTATCGTGAGCTGGAACATAACTAGGCGGTGCAACCTCAAGTGCCTCCACTGCTACATCGACGCAGGCCCAGCTGAGGCGGGGGAGCTAAGCACGAGAGAGGCCCTCGACGTGGTCGATCAGATGGCTGAAGTCGGCGTGCCCTTGATCCTCTTCACTGGGGGTGAGCCCTTGACGAGGCCGGACTTTTTCGAGATTGCTGGGTACGCGAGGGAGAGGGGGATTAGGCTGGTGCTGTCTACAAACGGTACACTGATAACTCCAGAGGTCGCGAAGAGGCTTAGGGAGGTGGGGGTGGTCTACGTGGGGGTGAGCCTCGACTCGACGTCGGCTGAGTTTCACGACAGGTTTAGAGGGGTGGCCGGCAGCTTCGCCGCGGCTCTGGCAGGAATTAAAAACGCCATCGCGGCGGGGCTCGACGTGGGGCTCCGCTTTGTCGTCACAGCGAAGAACATTCACGAGGTGGGTAGCTACGTGGATTTTGCCGCCTCTCTGGGGGTGAGGCGCATCACCTTCTACCACCTATCTGCGGCGGGCCGGGCGCAGAAGCTGACAGAGGACTGGTGGTACACCCCCCGGCAGTACCAGGAGTTTATAGAGACTCTCATCGCCAAGGCTAGGCAGTACGCCGGGAGGCTTGAAATCGAGACGACCCTCGCGCCGTACGACGGGATCTATATAGCGCTCACCGTGGGTGGGGGCGACGCGAAATACCTAGAGTTTGTGGAGTCCACCGGTGGGTGCGGCCGCAAGATCATATCAATATACCCAAACGGCGACGTCTACCCGTGCCAGTTCATAGACTTCTACAAGCTGGGCAACGTGCGGGAGAAGAGGCTGAGGGAGATACTGACCCCCGAGAGGCTGGCTCCCTTCGTCGAGACTGATAAATACCTGAGGGGGCCTAGGTGCTCCGCCTGTCCATTTAAGAAGTTCTGCAAAGGCGGGGACAGGGCGAGGGCCTACTACATGTCTGGCGACATGTTCGGCGACGACCCCCTCTGCCCCATCCCCGCGCTGTTTGGCAATGAGGCTGGTGGTCGCAACTAGAGGGTCGAGGCTCAGCCTGCTACAGACAGAGGAGCTCCTCTCAAGGATAAAGGCGGTGGAGCCCGACGTCCAGTTCGACATCAAGATTGTAAAAACGACGGGGGATTTGGTGCAGGACAAGCCTCTCTACAAAATTGGGGTCAAGGGGATTTTTGAAAAAGAGGTGAATATGGCGGTGCTGAAGGGAGAGGCCCACTTCGCCGTCCACAGCCTCAAAGACCTCCCCTCTGAGCTGGCCCCCGGCCTCGTCTTGGCGGGCTTCTCCAAGAGGGCCCCTCCCTACGACGCGCTGGTGAGCGCCGCGGGCTACGACTTGGAGAGCCTGCCGAGGGGGGCGGTGGTGGGGACGTCGAGCGTGCGGCGTGCGGAGTTTCTAAAGGCGGCTAGGCCAGACGTCGAGGTGGTGCCTCTCAGAGGCAACGTAGATACCCGCGTGAACAGGATCCTGGAGGGGCGCTACGACGCCGCCGTCATGGCCGCAGCCGGCATAGTGAGGCTCTACGGCAACTCGCCGCCTGTGAAGATATACCCACTGCGCCCCGAGGTTATGCCGCCCCCGCCCGGCCAAGGCATCGTAGTAGCCGTCGCGAGAGAAGACGAGAAGTGGCTGGTGGACCTCCTCGACAAGGCAAGCGACCCAGCCGCCAAGGCGGAGGCTCTTGCCGAGAGGGAGTTCCTCCGGGCCGTGGGCGCCGGTTGCCACACGGCGGTGGGTGGCTTAGCGCGGCTTCTCCCAGCCGGCTCTATTGAGTTCACCGCGGGGTACGCAGACGGGGGGAGGGCGCGTGTGGTGAAGATCTATGGGGACGACCCCGTGGAGGTGGGGAGGAGGGCGGCGGCTCTTGTAAACGCCTTTAGGCGCTAGCCCTCCTCAGCGACTTTCTCCACCCTCCTCGCCATTTCGCGGCCGCCGAGGAAGTCTCTGACGCTGTACAGCAGTCTGTAGTCCTCCACGCCGAGCCTCTTCATGGCGTCTTTTACATAGCTCTCAATGACGTCTCTAGACACGCCGTGCACCATATAGTAGCAGGGGTACTCCCACCTGCCGGGGACCGTGTTGCGGAGCACCACGTGTGTGGAGATGGGCAT
>NZ_JBMFKV010000174.1:0-4072 GCF_049971835.1 Pyrobaculum sp. | reverse complement strand
GTATGTACACCGCATCTCCCCCACGCTTTACCTAATACCGGGCTACGAGGCGGCTCTTCTCTACACGAGGCGTGGGGAGGACTTCGCCAGAGAGGTGGAGGAGGCTTTTCTCGACTTCGCCGAGCGCCTCCCCGCGCTGGCTCAGAGGCTGGGAATCCCCGTAGACCTCGTGATAATCGACACAGCGGCGGCGCTGCGGCTGGGGATTCTGGCAGAGATGCAGAAGATGGGGGTCTACGGCGTGTTTGTGGGAGACCGCCGCCTCGTCTCAAAAATTTCAGAGGCGAAGGCTGAGCAGTACCGCCGCTACCTGGCCTACTCCTCGGTGGCCGTGTTGAATCTGCTGGAGAAGGACGAGTTGAAAATCGCGAGGAAGTTGACGCCCGCGGCTATTAAGAGGGTTGCCGTCAGAGACCGCCGCGGCGTGTCCGTCGCCGAAGCCGTGTTGAGAGATAGAGAAAACCGCAAGTCGATAGACTACGTGCTCGCCGCGTTAAAAACGTCGTGACGAGGGGCGGCCGGCGTGCGGCTGGAGGCGGAGGGGGCTCCACAGGAGCGGCGTGTGTGTAGAAAGTTTTTCCCCCGCCAGGCGCAGTTGGGCGTGAAGTCTGTGGCCGTCGTGGGGCCTCCCGGCGCTGGCAAGACGCTGGTGGCCACGTCGCTGGCGCTTTACCTACACCTAGCCACCGCCGGCGTGGCTTATGTAGACAAGTCTGTTACGAAGGCGGGCGCCGGCTTGGTGAAGAGCTACCTGCCGCTGGCCGCCGACGTGGAGGAGGCGGCGGAGCTGGGCGTTGACTACGTTGTCATCGACGCGGCTCCCTACGACGTGCCCCCGGCGGATGTATACATCTTCGTCTTAGAGCCCACAGACCTCAGATACTTCACGGGGGAGGGGGTGTACGTGGTGGTGAACAAAACCTCGCGGTGGTCTCTAAGAGGGATACCTTTCGACAGCAGAATCTCCTGGGCTATGCAGGCGGGCGTGCCGCCCGTGGTCGCAGACATCAAGGGCTTCGAGAGGACTAGGAAGAGAATTGTGAAGGTGGTGAAGGAGATCGGGGATGGGCTAAGAGGCGGGGGGAGGCGGGCTACTTAGAGCTTAGGCGGGAGCTTAAGAGGAAGATGGAGGAGTTGGGGAAGGCGGCGAGGGGCGTCAGAGTGTTGCCGGATCCCAAGCCGCCTGGGTTGAAAATCGGCGTCTTGCCGGCGGAGGCCTGGCCCAGGGCGTTGCGGGTGAGGCCGAGGAATCCTGAGGCTTGGGATCTCTGTGTAAATTTCCTGGGGGATTTGGACTGCTACCACAAGGCGGTTAGGCTGTGGGGCAACAAGGACGCCTACGCCCTGGTGCTGAGAGCCGTTATGTTCGGCGCCGACGTCAAGGCGGTGGTGGACGCGCTGAGCCGCGGCGATTTTCAGAAGGCTAGGGAGCTCGTCTACAGAGGCAGGGCTCCCGCGCAACAAATAGACGAGCTTGTGGCGGGGCGGAGATGAAGTTCTACAGCCGGGTGTTGCTCTACTTCGCCGGGGGGCTGTTTTTCGTAGCCCTCCTCGCCCCGCAGTGGCCTCCGGCGGCGCTTCTGCTCCTGCCGCTTGTCTACCTACACGGAGAGGATCTCTTAGTGTGGCTCTACTCTAGATTCGCCCCGATTGAGCCGGTTAGAGTCAGACATCCAGACGACGAGAGATGCGCCTACGACCCCCGCCGCGGGCTGTACCACTGGCTTTGGAGAGTGGAGCCTAACCGCAGTCTATTCGGGGTGGAGAGCGCCGAGGCTGTGCACGAGTTTTACAATAAGCTGTCTCTGCAGAGGGGGGAGTGGCTGACGTTTGTTGTAATTGGCGACGAGAAGTTTATACGGTTCACCTCGCGGAGGTTCGACCCCGCCCGGGTCAGCCAGGTGGAGGCGGTGTTGCAGGAGTTCTACGTCGCCACGAGAGAGGGGGCTTGGGTCGGTTGGGGGAGGCCTGTGGATAGGAGGGTATACGCCACCGCCTTCTTCTGGCTTTTCTACAGCGCCTTCGCCGGGCCTTGGGCGCTGGCGGTGGTGCTCCCCGTCTGGCTCTGGGTTGTGCGTAGATTCGCCAGGGGGTATCTGGAGGTGCCTCTCATGGTGAGGTTCACCCACAGATCCGTGGCCGAGAGCTGGCCGGCCTCTAGGCAGGTTTTGGAGCTTCTGTCGGGGCCCGACGCGAGGGTGTACGCCAACATGCCCCGCTGGGCTGTGGCGGTGGCCGACAGGCCGCCGCTGGAGGTGGTGAAGAAGTTTCAACGTATCTACGAGGGGAGGGACACCGGGAAGAGGCTGGTGAGGCTTGGGGAGCTGGCCCCGGTGCTTGAACGCATTTCGCAACACAACGAGAGGCCTGTGTTGCTGTACCCCTTCGGCACCGCAGACGTCCACACGCAAAACGTCTCCCACGACCTGCTGGCGCAGGCGGAGTTGTGGCGGCTGAGAGACGGAGTTAAGGCCCTCACGGGGGATCTCATGCGCTTCCCCATATTCTACGGAGGGCAGCTCCTGGGTAGGGGGAGGTACGTCACGTTGGCGTATGACAGATTTGGGAGGCCCGTGGCGGTGCCCATAGACTCTCTGCCTAACGCACACGGCGTTATTATCGGCCCGTCGGGTATGGGCAAGTCGTGGACAGTCGGGTCGTGGCTAAACGCCCTTGTCCGTAGCGGCGTTGTTATCACCGTCGTCGACCCGCACGGGGACTTCCGCCGCTGGGCTAAGCTAAACGGCGCGGTGGTAGTTGAGGTGCCCCGGCAACTGCCTGCCGACTTCGCCGAGGTGCTCGCCGCCAGTCTAGACTTCCAGAGGGTGGCCAGGGCGTACGGCTTTGAGGTGGCGGGGGCCGAGTCGGCGAGGTCGGCCGTGGAGAGGGTGGCATCGCTGGTGGGCGCGGCGCCGCAGTACATCCAGTGGGACGGCTCCAGCCATACGGTCTTCGTCTTGCGGTCTATTAGAGAGGCGTATGACGTAGCCGCCTTCTTCACGGCGGCTCTCATGCTCTACCTATTCCGCAAGTTCAAGGCGCCGGAGGAGGAGCCTCCTGAGATGCTCCGGAGGATAATTGTAATCGACGAGGCTAGGCTCGTCGGCGACCCGAGAAACCCGGCCTCCGGCGAGCTTGTGAGGGCGCTGCTCGAGCTGGTGCAGGGGGGCCGTAAGGAGGGGTACGCCGCGTGGTTTATTATACAGCTAGAGACTCAGCTGGAGCGCGACCTGCTGAGAAGCGCCTCTCTGGTTCTGGTGCTGGGGGGCACCTCCCGGGCAATTAGAGGCGCCGCGGAGATACTAGGCCTCAGCCAGTCAGACCTCGCGTATCTCACAAGCGCCCTCACGCCCTACGAGGCTTCGCTGGGAGGGAGGCCGTACGCCACGGGCGTCCTGCTGCTGGCCCCCAGGGAGATTAAATACCAGGTGAAAATCCCCCTAGACCCGGAGCTGAAGCCGCGGAGAAAATGACTGAGATCTGTACAAGAAGGCCAGATCTCTGCGACCCCCAAGGCCTGGCCAGAGAGGAGCCCCGCGCCGCGGGCCCCGGCGCGGCGGAGGCGGCCAGAGAGCTACTCGAACACGCGCCCGGGCCGGAGTTGCCCGCGGCGCCGGGCCCGCCCCCCGTCCCCGCCCCTCCGCGGCCGACGCCTCTCCACTTTCAGTGGGAGGCGCCGATAAGGGTGAGGAGAATTTTCAACACGTATTGGCGCCTCGTCAACACTCCGTTTGCCCAGCTGGGGGACGTGGTGGTGGTGAAGAGCCCCCAGGAGGCGTACGTCTTGAGGCGTGAGAAAAAGGCGGAGAGGTGGCTGGAGCCGCCGGGCTCTCTCTACATCCAGGGCCGTGTTGAAAAACAGTACTGCATCTACGGCTTCATACTACGCGGCTCTGTCGAGCTAATAGCCCAGCTATTCCGCTCCGGCCTGTACGCCGTCGTGCTGGGTTGCGACCGCCGCGCCGTGGTTAAGCCACCAAAGCGGGAGGAGATGTACTCGATATGGCGTTACGAGGGGTATATTATCAATGCCTCCCCCGCCAGACTCGCCGTCATACGGCTAGACGACGGG
>NZ_JBMFKV010000173.1:0-4088 GCF_049971835.1 Pyrobaculum sp. | reverse complement strand
GGAGGCGCTTGTCGAGTTGTACGAGAGGTGTGGCTCACAGCACAAAAGTATAGGCAACCGCTGAAAAGAAGAGGCTGTGCACGCTCGACTTTTCGTTTCAGACGTGCAACCTTCATGGTTATCTGTAGGTCAAGATTTAAAACAGTACGTAGAAGTACGATATGCGGGCTGAAAAGCTAATGTTTTTCAGTGAAAAGAAGCGGACTAGATACTATGCGAAGCGGACTAAATATTATTATGATACGGCATATTATACGATAGTTGAACATTCTACTGGTTGGCGGTGTTATTGGTCTCCGTATTGTTTCCAGATATGGCTTACTATGCGTACGTCTCAAATAGAAGGAGAAATAGAACATGGCTACATCATCACACCGCATGGCGAGAGGTATAATATTATTTTTGATCAGGTGAAACAGACGGAAGTAGAAGTAAAAGTAGAGACTCCCCATTTGGAGTACAGCAAAGTTGAAAAGAACATATCTCAGAAAAGAAGTGAAGACGAAGAAGACGAGGCGAGAAGAGAAACCAATTATTTCAAACTTTTCATAAAGGACTTCCTCGTCATATGACTGGCCCCTCCCCGCCTTGAAGGGTAGGGATCAGGGCATAAATATGTAGACTTTAGGCATGCTCCCCACTGCCAGGCCATTGTTTGCAGATATGTGTGGCTCGCCACTGGCTAGGGTGACCTCGTGATCGGGCGGGGCACGTGTAATGGCTTAAAAAGTTGCTAACGAAGAAGACAGAGGTATGAGGGCCGTGCTTCATAACTTAGAACTGAGACGTGGCGAGGGTGGGAGGGCCCTAAGTATGGTGTCCGCGTCTTTAGGCGGCTTCTTCAGGGTGGGGTGGCTTGACTGGGGCGATAACTACTCGGTGGAGTGGCTCGAAGCGCGCAGTGGCGAGGTCTACATAGTACAGGTCGGCGAAAGCGCCGAGAGCGTCTTTAAGACACTTCTCAGGCTACTAGTCATGCCGCAACTACACGTATTCAACGACAGCGAGGAGCTAGCCAAAGACCGCACGGGCCTCGTCTCCGAGGCGTTCCAGCCCATTGTCATTTAGGGCGGCTGTAGCCACCGTCCCCTAGGGCGGGGAGGCCAGTTGGCTATAGAAGAGTCGGGCTACAGAAGGGGCGTGGCCTCTACAGGACGATCGGTTGCGCGAAGCCGTTCTCAATTCCAGAGGGTTCCTTTTCCAACCTCTTCTCGTTCCTGCCTACCGAGGGGAGGCGGACGTTTTTGGGCAGGTAGGTGAGGTCGACTGCCACCTCGACGTAGTTGGCCTTAGTTTTCTCCCTCACTACGAGGAGGAGGAAGTAGCGGCTGACACCTCTCCAGAGGAATACCTCAAAGGGCCTAAACCTGACGAGGGCGAACGCGTCTGGCTTGACGCCCTCTCTGTAGGCTAGCGTAAGGGTTTTGTTGTCTTCCTCTACTTCCATCTCCAGAGCTCTCACGGTAGGAGGTGGCCACGATTTTAAAAACCTTGGCGTGGACGTGGCAACACCTCGGCAACTCGGCGCGCCACCCTCATCTCCGTAGCCCGCATGCAAGAGCGCCGACGAGCCACTGACCGGTGAGGAGGTCAGGAAAGTGGCTACTAGGCCCGGGAAGTTTTAAAAGGGGGTTAGTAGCCACAGATGTGAGGGCTACCGTCCCTTTCTTCTCGCGTCTGCACGGAGACGCTATTGAATCTACTGACATGCGCGTCTACCCCCAGAGCTCGCCGAGAAGAACGCCATGCTCTTCGCCTTTGGGCAGAGGAGGCGCTTGGCCCACAGGCTACAGTATCTAGACCTCGGCCTCCTCTCCTTCCTGCTGTACGAAATAGCTGGGGGCATTGGGATGAACTTCGCTGTGGGGCTTAGCGCGGGTGGCCTGCGCGTGCCAATACTGGAAAAGGGCTTCGTTGCGTACCTCCAGAAGAAGAAGCTGGACGAGTCTGGGGAGTGGAGCGTGGAGACAGAAGATCTCTTCACGGCCGACCTCGCTAGCCTCTTGGTGGTCTAGCGAAAGGCCTAGCTAACAGCCCGGGCCTGGCCAGCTCTTCCAGGGCTGGGCTGGCGGGTTTCGACTGTAGCGGCTCGGCCTCTACGTGGTGGTAGCTTTTAAATTTCTGTTATTTTCTATCCGTTATGAGCAAGAAGGCCATCTACGTAAGTGGGGAGGTGTGGGAGGCGCTGAATAGGCTTAGGCAGGCTATCCCTAAGCGCGGGAGGGTGACGTATTCTGACGTAATAATGGCGCTTCTGCAACAGCACGGCTATGTGGGCGGGAGTGGCGTAGCTCAGAGCGTTGAAGAGGCGCTGAAGTCGCTCAGGCGCGCCTTCGGCGTGGCGTACGCTAGCGAGCTCGCCAGCTCCGCCGATACGCTACTCGACGTCATTAGCGTGCGGGATGACATGCAGAAGCTGAGGACTGCGATATGGAACAGGTTCACGCGCCGCGTCTACGCCCAGTGCCCCCAGGGGCACAAGACGCTACTATACGTAGAGAGGGCCAGCTCCTTTAGGCTGAGGAAGAGCGAGAGGAAGTACGAAGAAGTGGCGAAGGCGGCTCTTGAAGGGAGGCAGGTCTCCGTCCCGTGTCCGGTGTGCGGGGCGGAGAGCGGAGTCGTGGTGAAGGCCCCCTCGCGTCTGATGAGCGAGGGGATCGTCGCCATGCTGAAGACTGGCGAGGAGATCATAAACGCGACGTTGATGGAGACGGTCAGAAGCCACCCCATCTACACCGCGTGGGGCCAGTTCGTGAGGGGGCTAGGGGTGGCGAACAGCGCCAGGCTGGTTGCGCTGTACGAGAAGGTCGAGGACAAGGTACACGTAGCCAAGGCGTGGATGTATGTAGGCCTGGCCCCAGTGTCGGTGTGCTCGAATAAGTGCGGCTGGTGGGGAAAGGAGCCAGCCAGGGTCTGCCCCCGCTGTGGCGCCCCAGCTGTGCAGGTAGCCCCCACCCGCCTCAACGCGACGAAGTACAATGTAGAGAAGTTCCCAGTCAGCTACCGGCTCATGAGGCATATGTATATCTTAGCCAGGTACTTCATCGTCTATGGCGGAGGCTCTAAGTATGGCAAGCTGGCGCGGGCGAAAATAGACGAGCTGACAAAACGCTTTAGAGAAAGAGGGATAGATCAGAAGCTGGCGAGGGCCAAGGCGGCGAACGCAACCTGGCGGTGGCTAGCCAGGGTGTTGGTAGAGCACGCCTTCGCTGTAGCCAACATCGTGCGCGGAATCTATCAAGGGCCGCCTAAGCCGATACTCGCACACGGGGCGTACATACCGCCACTTGTAGACGACGTCGAGGAAGCCCTTAAGCAACCACCAGTGTTGCAAGTAGTCGAGTGGTACCGCAAGCACCTGGGTATCGACATAGTCCAGTACTGGCACTCCATTTAAACTTTTTAACCTCACGCATTTTTTCACTTCGCCCGTGAATGGTTTCTCTATATCAAATGGGGATAGAACATGGAATGGTTCACTACGTATCTAAATGGCGGAATGAACATGAAACGGCTCCGGGCTCATACACACAGAGGTATCACATTTAAATAGTAGCAGAGGAAGCTCAGCAGTAGAACGGTTATTCCACCATCGAAATGGCCAGTAGAGCGTAGGCGGCTTTCACTCCCGTTACAAATAGACAGGGCGGCGTAAATGGCGTTAAGGACATTCAGATAGCGGAAGCTTCATGAAAGGTGACATCCTCATCCAAATGGTAATAAAGTCGTGAACTCGGGTTGCCACTCTGAGCGGGAGTAGGGCACTGCCACCTCCCGCACAAATTTTTTTAGACGTGGCTCCTATATCTCATATGGGCCGCAACGGTGGTGTTGGCAGTAGCCGCGCCAGGTGGCGGGACGTCTCCGTGGCGCTTTACGACCCCGACGTAGACGTGCTGACTGTCAAGGTCAGAGATGGCGACTACAAGACGGTTAAGATTGCAAAGGGAGAGGTGGTCGTATACGCAGACGACATGGGAGTGTGGCAGATAGACGTACATGTGCATAAGTGGGATGACTCGGACGCTCCATCAGTACTTTCTTCAGCTCCAGAGTATAGAACCACGTTAGGCGTAGTAGACGACGTG
>NZ_JBMFKV010000172.1:0-4092 GCF_049971835.1 Pyrobaculum sp. | reverse complement strand
GGTGGGGAGTGCTGAGTACTGGAGTGTTGAGGGTTCTAGGAGGCTTTTCCAAGCTGTGGAGGGTAGCAGGGCTGTTAGGTTTATTGTAAATGAGTTTACCCCGGTTGCCGGCTTTGCCGAAATTGCATATGCTATTAAAACTAGGTTTCCTGAGAAGGATGTGTCTATTCATGTAGTTTTCATACACGACGACTATAAAATGTTCATGTCTATACAGCGTGAGTATATGGTTAAATCGGGTGTGGAGATTAGTGAGGAGCCTCCTCCTTATAGAGAGGGGGAGTTGAGAGTTTCTGTCCCCGCTGTGAGGATACACCCCATCGCCGCGGGGCTTGATGTTGATCCGGTGACTTTTGAGACTCAGCACGAGCGTGTATATCTCATAGGGGACTCCTCCTTGTTGAAGCTTGGCTTGCCTCCCATTGGGTGGGGGCTCTGTGGCAGGCCTCGACGCTGGCGCGGGCATTGGCGCAGGAGGTGTCCACCGGCGTGTTTGAGGTGGAGGCTACTGATTGTGTGGTCGCCGGCGATAGGGAGAGGTTTTTGAAGTGGCTTACGTATCGCATGACGACTGGCACGCCGGTGGTGCACCTCAAGGGGCTTTTCGACCTCTAGAAGGAAAGCGTGTTGAGGACGCTGTCGGGGGAGTAGTTTTTAAACTGGTTGGTTTGTCTGCGCGATGGCTGAGAGGCAGAGTTCTGAGAGGGTGGAGGAGTGGAGGCGTCTGTTTGCCTCGTTGCGGGGGGCCGGGGTGGAGCCGTTTCCCCACTCCTACTCGCCTACCCACAGCGTGAAGGCGCTTAACGAGCTTAGGAGGCAGGCCCTTTTGGAGCCGTGGCTGGGGATGGTGGTGAGGACCGCCGGGAGGGTCACAGACGTGAGGAGGCACCCCAACGTCGTGTTTATAGATCTTTACGAAGACGGCGCCCGCTTTCAAGTGATGGCGGATCCCAAGTTGCCAATTCTGGAGCACGTCTGGCGGGGGGATTTCATCGGTGTGGAGGGGCCCCTTGTTAAGACCCAGCGGGGGGACTACGCGGTCAGGGCGTCGTCGGTGGTTCTGCTGGCTAAGGCGGCTCAGCCTCTCCCCGAGTGGGGGAAGGTGGATAGGGACTCGCCGTTTTACATGAGGTACAGGTCGGTGGCGATGGTTCTCGACCTTCAGCTGAGGTGGAGGGTTGCGGCTAGGGCTAGGCTTATACAGGCTTTTAGGGAGGCTATGTGGAGGCGCGGCTTTTTAGAGATCCCCACGCCGGTTCTCCAGCCTATATACGGCGGGGCGGCGGCTAGGCCCTTCACCACCAGGGTCTGGGCGATTGACGAGGAGTGGTACCTCCGCATTTCTCCTGAGCTCTACTTGAAGCGCTACGTAATTGCGGGGTTTCCCAAGGTGTTTGAAATAGGCCCCCAGTTCCGCAACGAGGATATTGACGCCCTCCACAACCCGGAGTTCTGGTCGCTTGAGGCGTACCAGGCCTACGCAGACTACAGAGACGTTATGTCTCTCACGGAGGAGGTGGTGTACGAGGCTGTGAGCTCGGTGCTGGGGACCGGGGTGGTTAGGTACAGGGAGTGGAGCATCAACTTCAGCCCGCCGTGGAGGAGGGTCTCGCTCCACGACGCCTTGAGGGAGTTCGCCGGGGTGGACCCCGACAGGCTGACAGACGACGAGATTAAGGACAGGCTGAGGGAGCTCCAGGTGCCGCTGAGGGTTTACAACAGGGGGATTGCCCTCGTCAAGCTGTTTGAGAAGCTTGTGGAGAAGAAGCTCGTGGAGCCCACCTTTGTTGTGGACTACCCGGAGGAGTCGACGCCTCTCTGCAAGCCCCACAGAGAGAGACCTGGCCTGGTGGAGAGGTTTGAGGCTTTTGTAGGCGGCCACGAGGTGGCGAACGCCTACACCGAGCTCAACGACCCGGTTAGGCAGTACGAGTACTTCGCCAGGGAGGAGCAACTCTTCCCCAAGGAGGAGGCGCACCCCCTGGACTGGGACTTCGTGGAGGAGCTTTCCTTCGGCATGCCGCCCACCGGCGGGGTGGGCATAGGCGTGGATAGGCTTGCTATGATAGTAACAAACGCCGAGTCTATTAAGGACGTCATCCCCTACCCAATTGTGAAGAGGGGATAGCCACCCTGGCCAGGGCGTGCAACACGGCCAATATAAGGAACGCGGCGCTGGACGCCAGGACCCAGTTGGAGATGTAGAGGGCGTAGGCCAGCAGGGCCGCCAGAGCCGCGGCGAGGCCCAGCTCGTATAGGCTGAGGCGGCCGGCCACCGAGGCGAGGCCCTTCGGCGTGACGTGCCACCTGATCCTCCTCTTGAGGAGCCCCATGAGGACGTAGAGGGTTAGGTATGGGCTTAGGGCTAGGAGGAGGGCTCCCGAGGTTATCAGCTTGCCCGCCACGGCGGTGAAGCTGTAGCCGTCTCTCGCGGCTAGTCTATAGACGTAGTAGCTCTGCATCAAGGCGGCTAGGCCTAGGGCCAGCTGGAGTATCAAGATGTGGAGGGGTGGGAGGATTATCCCCATGTAGCCCATGGCCACTCCTGCCAGCATTATGGAGAAGGTGGTTAGTATCATGAGGGGGTGGGTGGCTACGTTTAGAAATACGCTGAGCCTATGGGTCAGGGGCATTTTCAGCTTGAAGATCTCCGCGCCGTACACCGCGAGGAGATACGCCGAGTTGTAGGTCCACCTGGCGTACTGTTTTTTAAACGCGTCGTAGCCCGCCGGCACCTCTACGTAGACCGGAGGCCCCGGCGCGTAGGCCACCCGCCCGCCGTGCAGATAGGCCTTCATCGATATGTCGTAGTCGTCGGCGGTGCAGTTGCAGAACCCGCCCACCTCTCTGAAGAACTCCCGCCTGACGGCTATCCCGGAGCCTAGTGCAAATACGGGGTGGCCGGTGTTGTGGCGGCCTAGTATCGCCACGTGGAGGAGGAGGTATTTGTAGAGGAATAGCTGTAGCTGCGCCACGGGGGTCTTGACGGGGGCGTAGCCGTCCCACCCGAGGAACAGTATCTCCCTCTCCCCCACCGCCCTGGCCCTCTGGCACATGTCGGGGGGCGGCACGCTGTCGACGTCGAGAAATACCAACACGTCGCCCTCCGCCATCTCGGCGGCCCAGTTCAGCGCCACCCCCTTGTACCCCTGGGGGGTGGGCCTTCTCAACACCTTGACGTTGGGCCTGCCCAGGGCCTCCACGGCGCGTTTAACCTCCTCAAACACGTCGGGGGGGTCGTCGGATACGATTAAAATCTCGGCGCGGGGGCACTGGAGGGCGCCGAGCCTCTTCACAGCCTCGGCCACGGTTTCGGGCTTCTCGTTTTTCACCGGTATGATTATGGAGAGGGGGACCTCCGCCGGGGCGCCCGCGGGGCCCTGGGGGTCCGTCCTGGCGTGTCTGGCGTAGAACACGTAGTGGGCGATGAGGAGTATGGACAGCACCAGCAACGCCATGTAGAGAGAGAGGAGCGTGTGTTGAAGCCACGGAGGTATATCCGGCGCGTTGGGAATCGTCACGGGGCCCTCCCTCGTCTTGTTTAAAACCAGGAGGGTGTCGTTGATGAGATTCCTGGGTACCGTAACAGTCGGAAAGGTTATATTAACCACAAGCCGCGTTTGGGGAATAATTTAAAGTCTTCACGCGGAGGGCCTTGGGGACGTGATACCTAGATACTCCACTAATGTGATGCAGAGGTGGTTTTTATAGGCTCCTATAGTAACGTGGTGGCTGTCTACGAAACTCCCAGGGTTCTGCTTGTGGGGAGCTGGGGATCCGAGGCGCTTGTGTCCGCCTTCACCGACGCCTTGTATAGGGGGGTAGAATGGGGAGAAGCTCTGAACAGCCAAACTCAAGACGTCATAGCCAGGCGCATCTCCGCCTTCTACAGGCAGGGCCACTGGTCTGTCTTTGAGTTTATGGGGGCGCAGTTCCTCGTGGAGTGCTCAAGGGCGTGCCACACCCAGTTCATCCGCCACAGGCTGGCCTCCTACTGGAGCGAGTCTCAGCGCTACGTGGACTACGCCAAGAGGGAGATTAGGTTCGTGGTGCCGAGGGGCTTCCCCGCCGACATTTTGAAGAGGGCCTACG
>NZ_JBMFKV010000171.1:0-4095 GCF_049971835.1 Pyrobaculum sp. | reverse complement strand
CAGAGCCCAAATTATGTAAGACACATGTATCACCTTTTCCACATACCCACTGGGAGGTGGTGTTATATATCTTGGCGCCTGAGGCAAGCCCGCCCTCTGTGCAACTCAATCGCCAGCAACACCGCTTCTGCCATCCCGGAGCATATGTGGACTGCGGCGGCGTGCCGCGGATCCCTCGCTGCCGCCTCTGTGGTGGGTAACGTATTAATACTTGTGTGTGTGGCTCCGCTTATGAGGATTGTTACGAAGTATTTAGAGGGGGCGCCGCTGGTGACTTCGTATGTTCTCGACGTGGGTGGGGTGAGGGTGGTGGTCGACCCAGGCCCCGCCTCTCTACACGAGCCTCTGGACGTGGACGCTGTGGTTTGTACCCACATACACCTCGACCACTGCGGCTCGGCGGGCCACATAGGCAAGCCGACTTACGTCCACGAGCGGTATGTGAAACACGTGGTTGACCCCTCCAAGCTGTACGAGTCGAGCAGGTCCGTGCTGGGGGTGTATGCGGAGAAGTTCGGCAGGCCTCTGCCTAATGAGCAGGCGGTGGGCGTGGCCGACGGGGCCAGGCTATTCGACGCGTTTGACGCATTCCACACGCCGGGGCACGCGCCGCACCACGTGATGTACTTCTACAGAGATGGGAAAATCCTCTTCACGGGGGACGGCGGGGGGGTGTACATCTCAGAGCTGGGCGTGGTTATACCCACCACACCCCCGCCCTTTAGGCTGGATGCCTACCTCCAGTCGCTTAGCCGCGTCATGGGCCTCGGTGCAGAGGCGGTGTGCTTCCCGCACTACGGCTGTACGAGGGATGTGGAGGTTTTGAGGAGGCATGTAGAGCAGGTGAAGTCGTGGGTGGAGGCGCTGGAGGGGAGGCTGGACCTCTCCGTCGACGAGGCGTTGCGGATGTTGGCGAGGGCGGATGAAAACGTCGCGAAGGTGCTGGAGGTGGGGGGCCTCTACCTAGAGTTCTACCTAAGGTTCACGGTGCTGGGCTTCTTGGAGTATCTACGCGGCGTGAAAAAGCCGGGGTGAGCGCTACCCGGAGGTGGTACCTGTCTCTTCTTCGTAGGCCTTGGCCACGGCTAGCAGAACCTCCTCGTCTCTGGCGGCTATCTGGAGGCCTGCAGGCAGGCCGGAGGTGGGGGCCGGCACGGAGATGGCGGGGTGGCCGGTGAGGTTGAAGAGCTCCGTATAGGCGAGGAGCTTCGGCCTCACCGCTATGGAGGCGGCCTCCTCAATCTCAACCGCCTCGGTGGCGGTGGTGGGGGTGACCACGACGTCGTATTTCTTGAAGAGAGTTTCGAAAAATCTGACAGCCTCCTCCTTTACCCTCTTCGCCGTAACGTAGGCGACGGCGGGGAGGGCGGCGCCTGCGCTTAAGAGGACGGCGACATCGCGGCCCATCTGCTCCGCCGAGCTCCTCAAATAGTCGTAGTAATTCGCGGCGGCTTCTGAGAGGAGTATCGCGGCGCGGGCCGCCGAGTACCTCCCCGCGTCTATAAAGACCTCGTCCCGCAGGCCCCCCACGGCCTCGAGGACAGCGACGGCCCTCCAGAACGCCTTCTCCACGTGCCGGGTGTTTTCCGTGATCCCCATCAAGACGGCGAATCTAAATCTCTTGGGAGTGGGGAGCTCCCGGGGCCCCCAGCCCACCGCCGCCAGTATGTTTACAAGGTCGGCAACTGTCTTCGTGATGAAGCCGACGTGGTCTAGGGACTGGGCCAGGGGGAGGACGCCCTCGGTGGGTATCTTGCCGTAAGGCGGCTTGTAGCCCACGACGCCGCAGAGGGCGGCCGGAATCCTGACAGACCCCCCGGTGTCCGTCCCAATGCCCAGGTCGGCCATCCCGGCGGCCACAGCCCCGGCGCTGCCGCCGCTGGACCCGCCGGTTATGCGGCTGGGGTCGTGCGGGTTTTTGGTAGGGCCGAAGTGGGGGTTGACGTTGGTGGCGCCCAGGGCCAGCTCGTGCATATTAGTCTTGCCGACTACTACGGCCCCCTCGGCCATCAGCCTCCTGACCACAGGCGCCGTTTTGTCGGACACCCTCTTCATATACGGCGCCCCGTTCGTAATGGGCATCCCCGCCACCTCGATGTTGTCCTTGACGGCGACGGCGAGGCCGCACAGCGCCCCGCATCTACCAGCCCTCTGCAGAGACTCCAGCTCCCGCGCCGCCCCCTCGTTTAGGTAGATAAAGTAGTTCAGGTCGGCGCGCCGCCTAGCCTCCGCTATCTTCTTCTCCACCTCGCTCATACCAGCTGTAGACCTCTCAAAATCTTCTCTACCTGTCTCTTGACCTCCTCGGCGTTGACAACCGGGATGTTGAGGCTACGAAGCAACGCCTCCACGTAGTCCATAGGTAGGCCTCAGTGCGGGTTTTTAACTATTTTAATAGCAATTAATATAAAAATCAACACGGCCCACACACGCAGGCGGGCGGTGAGAACGGGGCGCCGTGGAGCTCGAGGCAGTTTTCACATGTCAAGCAACTCAGCGAATTAACATAGTGAGGGGACGACGCGCTTCAGCCCTCCCCCCGTTATGGAGTAGGCAAATTTCCCGCGGCGGGGCTTGCAGACGAGAGGAGGTTCTCAGACATTTGTAGTGCCGGGGAGATGGGGGGCTACATGTCTATAATCGATGTGTCCACCCCTATAGCCCCATTAAGTATTGATACGCCATATATACCTGCCTGAGAGACGAGAAAGCCTGAAGTAGGAAAAAGAATGACGATTTAACGTCTAGAGCCTCTGTGTAGTAGGAGGGCGGCGGCCGCTAGTGTGGCCACTGCGGCAAGTGCGGCTAGGAGGAGGCTTTGGCGCTCTCCGGGGCCGCCTCCGCCTGCGGGGGCTAGGCGTGGGATGTACCTCTCGCTGGGGACAAACACCACGGCGACACCGCAGAGCTCCCTCTCCCGTAGATACCTAGCCACAGACCTAACCGTCTCCCCGTCCGGCTTCCCTACATAGTAGGCCACGTCGCCAAAACGGCCAAAGATCGTGATGGAAACCAGGCCGTGTGCAGGCGCGCCGAGGCCGGGCACCGAGTCCACAGTCTTATTCCCTTCAAAAGCCCTAACTCTAGGCAGATCCACCACGACTATAGATATGTTGTATGCGGCGGCCACCCCCTCCAGCTCTTTTAAAACCTCCCCCCTCCCGCCCAGCCTGACAAAGGCGACTACAGTGCCGTTGTTTGCCTTGTCTATAGGCGGCTTGCCGGAGCCGGGGCCTACTCCCAAAACCTCGACGCCGGCTTTCCTCAGCGCCTCCTCCACCGCCTTCAGCTTATCGCCCATCATGTAGAGGCTGAGGTTAACAAGGGCATTCCACTGCTCTGGAGTTGCATTCTCCTCCGATCTCACGCCGAGCGCCTCCCTGGCCTTTTTGCGAATAGGGCTGTCGTACCTCTCCACAAGGCCAACTTCTTCAAGCCACCTGTGGAGATTAACGTAGTCGTCTAGCGGCGCCGTAAATATGTAGGAGGGGCCGCACGCCGTCTCAACCTCAACCACATACCTAGACATGTCTACATACAACACACCCGCGCTGAGCAACACGCCACCCAAAACCAACAAAACCAAAAACCTCATCTCCACCCCACTACTCCGAGAGCTTGATTAACAGTATCAACACTACGGAAGAAGAAATTATCACAACCATAAACTTGACTTCCGTCCCACGTCGTAAACGTCCTACAACATTTTCCAGTGTCCATGCTGTAGAGCACTCCGGCTACTGCTGTGCCGTCACCATAAAAATACCAAACTACTCCCCCGCTGTCACCCTCCCCGGCGATTATTGGCCTATAGTCACATGATGAATAAGGACTGGAAGCTACTACCCATCCCCGTCCATCGCTTGATCTAAAATCTGCAAAATCTCCACACGTCGTCAATGTTGTTCTACCTGTTTTGCATATAGTACTTCCTATCATATTTCCCAATTCAGAGTTTGTATAATATTTTGATATTGTATATGTAGTCCCAACTGGTAGAA
Organism: Pyrobaculum sp.; assembly: GCF_049971835.1. Lineage (NCBI taxonomy): Archaea > Thermoproteati > Thermoproteota > Thermoprotei > Thermoproteales > Thermoproteaceae > Pyrobaculum > Pyrobaculum sp. Next base: position 94 of record NZ_JBMFKV010000171.1, on the reverse strand, counting down.
CAATTATTTTATTGCTAATAATAGATTTGTTCACAATATCTATGGCATAAACGTCGAGAGATACGGAAATTTTATCTGATCTCGACGTCCCTAT
>NZ_JBMFKV010000170.1:0-4116 GCF_049971835.1 Pyrobaculum sp. | reverse complement strand
GTGCTCGAGGCCTCTCCCTAGGGCCTCCCTGATGTCCATCAGAGCCGACTGAACCCACTTAAACCTCTGATCCTCCAACTTCTCGTGCTCAGCCCAGCGCCTCTCGTTCTCCTCTAGGAATTTTCTCCAAGTCTCGTACCACTCTTGCCACCTCCTCTCGTTTTCTTGCCACCTTTTTTCATTCTCCTCCTGGAATTTGCGCCATGTTTCGTGCCATACCTGCCACCTTTTTTCGTTTTCCTGGAGGAATTTCTGCCACGTCTTGTACCAGCGCCTCCACCTCCTCTCGGAGTCTCGGCGGAGGTCTCTAAGCTCTCTCAGCACCTCCCCAAGCCCGACGGCCCCAGCCACAGCCAGCCTAAACTCCTCATCCTCCTCAAGAGCCCTCAAAAACCTCCGCTTCTCCTCGGGGGTGAGGCCCACGTTTTATATTCTGTAATTGTTTATAAACATGTGGCGGCTATCTGCGCTGGAGCTCGGCTAGTTTTTTGTGGGCCTTGGCGAGTACCTGTTTGGTGGTTTGGTAGGTGGCTCTGGCGAGGGCTTGGCTGAAGGGGAGCCAGGCGTAGCCTTTGTGCTCCCAGCTGAGCCTAACCTCCTTGGTGGGGGCCCTGGCGAGGAAGTAAATCACCTTTTTCCTCACCCGCCGCCCGGCCTTGACGTACCAGTACTCCACCTCCTCTCTGAAGCCGGGGATGAGCTCCGCCTCTATCCCCGTCTCCTCTCTTATCTCCCGGAGGGCCGCCTCCTCCGGCGACTCGCCGGGCTCGACGTTGCCCTTTGGGAAGTCCCAGTGGCCCGCTGGGTAGAGCAGGAGGAGGTACTCCAACCCGTCCCCCTCGTAGTATACCACTGCCCCGGCGGACACCTCGTCGTAGCTCACGGCCCAGCGCAACAACTTAAAATAAAAACTCTTTCCGGCGTGTGGAGGTGCACGTCCGCAACCTAGGCCCGCTTAAAGAGGCCGCCGTCAAGCTCAGCCCCGTGACTCTGTTCATCGGCGTAAACAGGTCGGGGAAGAGCATCCTCGCCAACGCAATCTCGGCGGTGACCACGGCGTTTGCGGAGGCCCAGTGGGAATACGCCAAGCGGCATGCGGATAAGAGGCTGGGCAGATACGTAGAGCTTAGGAGCTTGGCCCAGCTTTTTAACGAAAAATTTCAAGAGGAGGTTTTCGCCATACCGGTTAGGAGGGGGGAGAGGGAGGCCGCTATCTCTGTCAGATATGGCGACGCGTCGCTTATAGTTACCGTTGACAATGTGGCTAACTTCTCTGCGAAGGGCGACATGTTTGAGAAGGCTGAGAAGACAACTCTAGACACGTTGCGCGTGTCCACCCGCGGAGATTTTGACTACACGCCGTACATGTATTCCTGGAGGACGCTGGGAAGGTGCGAAAGGATTTATCCCGAGGCGTTGCGGTGGATTGCCAAGACTTTCGACATCGTCTTGGTGGGCGACGCGGTTTACGAGGGGGGCAACGCCTACAGGCACCTATCCTCTATGGTGGAGTCTCTTGTAAATTTGGGGAGGCTGGGGGGTTGCCGGAATTTGGTGCTGGAGGAGCCCGAGGCTCATCTCCACGACGACGCCGTGTTTGAACTGGCTAAGTTTATCTACGGACAGGCGTCGGGGGGCCGCGGCTTTCTGGTGACGACCCACAGCGACTTGCTCGCGGCGTGGGTGGCGGCTCTGGCGGCCCACCCGAATCCCGGCGAGCTGGGGGTGGAGCTGGCTGGCGGGAGGCCTGAGGTGAGGATTTACCGCTTCAGGCTCAGGGCGATCGGCGACGCCTACGTGGAGGAGGTTGACTTGTCTGGGGGCGAGGTAGATATGGACGAGCTCCAGCTAAGGGTGATGGAGGAGCTGAGCAGGGCCCTCGCGCGGATTAAAAATGCACTGCGCACCGCTTGATAAAAACCACGAGATAGAGGGGGTTAGGGGCGGCGAAGACGGGCCTATATGCGACGCCGTGTGCGGCTGCGTGGCTGTTGAGTGCAAGTCGGCGCTTGGCATAGACGGAGACATCGCCGCCCAGATGAAGGCGTGTCTGAAGCGCATGGACTGCCCCGGGAAGAAGGCGGCTTTCTGCTTCAAGCGGATGAGGATGCCCGGGCTTTACGTGTTGCAGTACTACAGGTCTGAGCTGGGCGCCGAGGTGTTGCTGAACCCCCGGGAGATATGCGCCGCGGCCCGCTGTGGCTAGTTCGGCAAGGGAAAAAATTTATATAGATCAGCTGATTCTCTTATGTGTCGGATCAGCTGATAAGGGAGATTGTGAGGCTGGCTGTCGAGGAGCACCACACGTATAGGTCAACTATTCGGTGGCTCACCTCCAGGCTGGGGGCCCCCTACGCCGCCGTCCGCCGCGCTGTGTACAGGCTGGAGGAGGAGGGGGTGGTGAGGGTGCTGAGGCTCCGCAACGAGTACGTGGTGAAGATGAGAGACATGGAGCGGGCCTACGAGCTCGGCTACCTGGACAAGGCCTACCTCACGTACGGCGCCGGCTTCGTGGCCCCCCTCACGGCGTATAAAGACGGCTTCTACCTAAGCGACGAGGCCTACATCACCCTCCCCTTTAAGATTAGGCGACACGAGGCGCTGGACAGGCTACTGGAGCTGGAGGAGAAGTCGAGGGCGGCCATGGAGGACGCGCTTGCGTTTATAGGCGAGTGGCCCCGCTTTACCCTGCTGTTCTACCGCACGGCCCTGCAGCCGGCTGACGAGTGGTATGTGGAGTGGGTGAGGCGGGAGGGGCTTGAGCCGGGGAGGTGGGCTCCGCCAGCCTACGGCTTCCTCGCCTTTTTGATATACGTGGTTAGGAGGCTGACGGGCGCCGACTGGAAGAGCGCCTACTGCACCGCCCTGAGGCTCATCGCCGAGTACGTAAAGGAGACCCGCGCCGGGCCGAGCCCCACGGAGGAATTCGTAGACAAAGTCCTCGCCGAGATGTCGAGATGGCCCTGTACAGAATAGCCAAGGCTTTTAGGAGGAGTAGAGTAAGATTTGAGATCTTCAAACTGCTGTGCCAGGCGAGGGAGCCGATGTACCCCATGATGATAGCTAGGTTGCTGGGAACGAGCTACGACAACGTACTCGGGGCGTTGCGGGGCGGGCGGGGGTACCGACGGGAGGAGTCCCTAGTGGCGCTCGGTCTCGTTAAAGAAATTACATGGGGCAGGCAGAAGTTATATCAAGCAGATGAAGAACACTGTAGATATATCGAAGAAGTTGAAAATAGACTGCTATAATACTTTTGTTTTTCTAAGGAAAACACTTTGATCCTCACCGAAACCTCCTAACGCCCCCCGCGTGTATTGGACTAGTCGCCACCATCAGCATACCAGCGTGTCGTGCTTCTCTAAAGCTTGTAAAAAACGAAGGCGGGCATTGCACTAGCTATAGGTATACGTACAATAGTACCTACTATATTAGATAGGCTATCTCTATTAAAAAATTGCGGATGTATGTGCATGTGAATGAAATAGGAATGATTTGCCGTGTTCTAGGTGCTTGGCCGTATTCTAGAGATTGGGTGGTGTTTCATCCACGTCCCCTATCATTTACTGAAATCGCAGGGGATGGTTTGGCCAAGTTGAGATTTTACATAATTTTGAAACAATATGAAATTTTATATTGGGATAAACCTAGAAAAATTAAGAAAAACGTGCAATTTGAGTATGAAGCACCAGTTCTTTAGGTTATTAAATCTTAATATATATTATCTAAAACAATTCCCACTATATGGATATTCATTTTACATAGTATATATTTTGTGGGTGCTTAATATAATTTTTGAGAATTACATCCTTGGCCTTTTAATAAACAGCGCTACGGCTTTAGATTTTGTGGCTGTGGTTTTTTACTCAATTTTATTTGTTGGCTTAATTTTTTCAGTTAATACTCTAAATTTTTTAACAGAATATTTATCAGATTTATATAAGAAGAGCATTGAACTAGATATCGTCGAGAGAATTGCGAAGAGTAATATTAGCAACGCCGGTCAGAATCGTGGTGAGGTGATTTCGCGAATAAGCGCAGATGTGGAAAATGCGGTAGGCGCTATCGTCGCGCCCATGTGGCTTATCTTCGTCGTGGGGCGCATTGTTGCCACCT
>NZ_JBMFKV010000169.1:0-4136 GCF_049971835.1 Pyrobaculum sp. | reverse complement strand
ACCAAAAACATGCTCAACAACACAAGAACCTATATTGTAATAAGACGAAAAAATTATAAACCCCGGCACAGCATGCGACATGCTCTTGGCGGCGGGGTTCACTCCGACGTTGCTGTCGCTTACAGCGCTTAAAAGCCGCGCGCTGCGCAGAGGAGTCTGGGCGAGGGTGAGCCCCGCCGCCAGGGCGCTGATAGACGCCGCCATCCTCTACCTCAGACGGGGCGGGAGGATCAAGTCCCCCGCCCTTGTGGAGGCCCTAAGGAAGGCCGCCGAGGAGATCCTCAGGCTGGCCGCCCCCCTCAGGCTTTTGGCCAAGGCAGTGGGGCTGGCGATAGCCCGCGCCAGGGGGGTCGAGGTAGACGAGGAGAGAGCCATAGCGCTCGGAATACAGTGGCTGAATACGCCAAGGAGGTGGAGAGCCCCACCTCAGTAAATAGCCCACCTCTCGATTACACGGTAGTCCTCCCCACGCTAAACGAGAGGGAGGGCCTAGCCAAGACGTTGGAAGAGCTCTTCTCGGTCGGCATCCCACCAGGGAAAATATTGGTAGTAGACGGCGGCTCCTCAGATGGCACGTGCCGGGAGGCCGAGGCGAGAGGCGTTAAGTGCATACAGCAAGACGGCAGGGGGAAGGCAGACGCTGTGAGAACCGCCTTGAGAAAAACAAACACACCAGCAGTCGTGATCATGGACGCAGACTACACCTACCCCGCAAAATACGTCCCCCAGCTCCTAGAGATGTTACAACACTGCGACGAGGTCATAGGCGCCAGAGCCTACCCCGAGAGAGGAGCCCAGAAGGCGATCTACCGCCTCGGCAATAGTATACTCACCACACTCTTCAACGCCATCTTCGGCACGAGGCTGACGGACGTCCTCAGCGGCATGTACGCCGTGAGGAGAGAAGCCCTAGAAGGACTCGAGAAGGCGTCCAGAGGCTTCGGCATAGAATCCGAAATAGCCGCTCACATAGCCTCCACAGGCGGAGAAATATGCGAAATCTCCATAGAATACAGAAGGAGAGTAGGCAAGAAAAAACTAGGCGTAAAACACGGCATGTTAATAGCACTAGACATAATAAGACTAGCCATCCGCTACAACCCCACATTCATCACCTTCGCCGCCGCCGCCCTCCTCACCATACCCGGCCTCCTAGTCGCCAGCTGGGTAGCGTACAGATGGATCTTCCAAGGCGTCAAGCACTACATCTGGGGCATGATAGCCATAGCAATGATCGCCGGAGGAATCGCCTCAGCCGCCCTGGCAGTCCTCGCCCTATACCTAAAAAGAATGGAGATAAGAATACTAAAAGCAGTCAAGAAAACCACAAAACCCACATAAAGCCACGGCCACCCCCACATGATCGAAGCCGCGGCCGCCCTCGCCGCCGCCCACTTCGCCGCCCCCCTCGCCTACTACTCATACGCCAGGAGGTGGCTCAGAAGGCCCTGGGGCGTCGAGTCGCGCGAGGGCCACACCCCCACAATCACCATCATAATACCCACATACAACGAGGCCCCCCTCATAGAGGCCAAGCTCGACGACATCGCCAGGCAGGACTACCCCCCAGACAAGCTCCAGATAATAGTCGTCGACTCCGCCTCCACAGACGGCACACCCGAAAAAGCAGAGCGCTGGGCCAGGCAGAGGCGAGTTGCAGTAGAGGTGTTGAGAGAACCCCAGAGAAACGGAAAAGCACACGCCCTCAACCTAGCCCTAAAACACGCCAGGGGAGACATCTCGTCATCACAGACGCAGACTCCCACTGGCCAGACCCCCAGACCCTGAGGAAGGCGGCGAGGTGGCTCGCAGATCCAAGCGTCGGCGCCGTCACCTGCCTCAAGAGGCCGGCCGGCGGCGGGGGCGTGGAGGCCGCCTACCGCGGCTACTACAACGTCTTGAGGCTGGCGGAGAGCAAGATGTGGGCGACGCCCATCTTCCACGGAGAGCTGGCCGCCTTCAAGAAAGAGGCGCTGGAAAAGATAGGCGGCTTCCCCGCCCACCTCGGCGCAGACGACAGCCACACAGCCGTCCTCATAGCGGCGTCTGGGTACAGAGCCATCGCCCCGGAGGATCTCCACTGCGTCGAGCTAGTGCCGAGGCGGTACTGGCGGTGGAGGGTTAGGAGGGCCCAACACCTGGTGCAACACTTCGCCGCCTCGCTGAGGCTAAAGACGCCGCGGCGCCTCAAGCTACCGCTGTACGCAGAGGCTTACCTCCACCTCGTAAATCCGTGGCTACTCCCAGGAGCCGCCGCGTCCCTAGCCGCGTCAGGCGGGCTTCCAGCCCTGGCTCTTTTAGGCGCCGGGCTGGCGGCGTTGTTCTACAAGCCCTACAGAGCCTGGGTAGCCATGCAACTATACCTAATGGCCGGCGCCGTGAGGAATCTATGGACGAGAGACCTGGCGTGGCGCAAGGAGGAGAAAACCGCAACAGCCAGCCGGCGTTAGTCGCCGTGTATCTTATAGTAACTGTCAAATAGGAACACCTTATCCACTCTCTGCGGACTATCGGCCAGCCGCCAGGTTTTGCCGTCAAGAGTCAAGACGCCGGAGATTCTCCGCGGGGAGCCGTCGGGATTTAGACAAACCTCGCCGTCGAAGGAAATTACGTGCCCAGCAAATTCAGTCGGCCTCAGCTTAACGGCGTAACACCTCTGACCCGTGCTCTCCACAGCCAGAGCCCCCGAGGCCTTGAGGCCTAGGTACATCGCAACCGCGTTGATCTCCTGGCTACTGCAGACTCCGGAGGGGTCGCATATAACCACCTTCCACAGGTTCACCGCGATTTTATAGCCGTGGAACTCGGCATATGCATGGCTCCCGTCTGCAGACACCAGCCCCCAGGTGAAATACGCCGTGTATACTCCACCTCTCACCGAGTCTAGAAAGTCGAGAGGAGGCAGAAGTGTGTATATTAAGGCGGCTAGTGTGTACGCCGTGGCCACCACAGCAGTAATCAAGACGCCGCGCTTCATTGCAGTTCTAATAGCGCTACTACTTATACCTTACCTATACCTATACGCCGCCCAGCTGTGGAAAAACATAGCGTGGCTCCCCCTAGGCGACGACTACGCCTTCCACGTCTACTTCGCCCTCGTAGAGAGGGGCGATCCAGCCGCCTTGTTCACATCGCCGGGAGAGTACCCAGGAGTCATACACCTAATCGGCTTCCTAACAGGAGACCCAGTGGCCCTAGGCCGCATATACGCCGTATACGGCGCCCTCCTCATCGCCGCCGGCGTCGTCCTCTACGCTCTGTTTTTCAAAGCCCTAGGCGCCAGCCTCCCCCAGGCCCTCGCCGCCTCAGCAGCCGCGGTGGTCGGATCTGTAAGGACGCTCGCCGGCATAGTCGACGGCCAAATCGCCGACAAAACAGTCCTCCTAGTGCTGGTACCCACCTCCCTCTACCTATACGCAAGAGGCCGGCAAACCACCGCCCTCCTCGTCGCCGGGGCGTCTCTCTTCACTAACTTCCTCGGCGTAGCATACGCCGGCGCCCTCGCCGCCTTCCAAGCCCTATTCGGCACCCGGAAGGCCAAAATCACCTTTGCCCTCCTCGTCGCCGCGGGGCTCGTCTTAACCGGGCACAAATTTCTCACAATACTAACCATAACATCCCAGTTCCAGGCATCGCCGGGCTTCAACTGGAGCCCCCTCTGGGGCCTAATCTACGGCTTCTACGGCCCCTCCCCACTTCTCCTCATCCCCCTAGCCGCCTACTACCTGCCCAAGGCCAGGAGGGCGAGACCGCTACTAGCCACGGCGCTTGTTGTGGTCGCGGCGTCTCTCATATCCCAAGCCTACGGCGAGAGGCTGGTCAGAGTCGCCTCCATACTAGTGCCTGCCGCAGTCGCGGCGTCGGCCATCGAGCTGGGCCACAGACGGGTCCTCCTCCTCGCACTCGCCGCATACCTCGCCGGCCCCGCCGCCGCCGGGTGGGCATGGGCCGCGGGCCACCTCCCCGCCCTATTCGCCCCAGTAGAGAGAATAACTCCCCAGAAGCTGGCCGCCTACCACGCAATACTCAGCCAGCTACCCCCCAACGCCAGCGTCGAAATTATGTGGAGCCTAGACCTGTGGGTCCTCCCCCTAGCCAAGGCGCATAGGCCAGATCTAAACGTCACAATTACAGTG
>NZ_JBMFKV010000168.1:0-4161 GCF_049971835.1 Pyrobaculum sp. | reverse complement strand
GTCAAAACACGGCGAGGCCCACTGCTACAGACACCTACACACAAAACTCGTAGTGGGGATATCCGCAGTAGTTACAAGCGCCAATTTAGTATACACAAGCATGCTCCGCAACATAGAGACAGGGGTATTCTACCAAGACGCCCCGCCAGCCCTAAGATTACACGCAGAAGAAATCCTGGCGTCGGCGAGGAGATGCGATCAAAACAAGCCGCAGAGCATAGGCTAGAAAACTGGCGGGCCCGGTGGGATTCGAACCCACGACCTACGGGTTACTCGGGCCAAGCCCGTTAAGAGCCTCGGCGGGCCCCGCCGGCCCACCGCCGCTCTACCAGGCTGAGCTACGGGCCCCCTTTACAATTTTTTGTGTGTTTTTAAGTTTTTTGGCTTTGGCCCAGTGCGGCGTACGCAAGTCCCAGCATCGCCGGCGACCAAGTCGCCGCCGACGAGTAGCATCTGCTCATGACCCCCCTCCGCCCCTTCCATTTCTCCATTCTCAGGATCTTGAGCGGGTTGGCCGTCCTCATGGAATCTGACTGGCTCCCAACCTGGCGTGGGCGTATGTCCACACTCGCCGTCTCTGGTTTTTCAAAACCAGAGGCCGCGGCGTTTCTGGCTTCTAGAGCCTCGAAACCGCTGGGCGTCTGCAGTTGTTCATCCCCGGCCACGGCATTCTTCACATCTCAGCATTGCCGGCCCCAATCACCGTATCTAAGTGGGGGAGGGGCTTAAATCTCTTCGCGCCAGGGTGAAGGAGTGGGGTATTGGAAGGGGTCCGCCCCGCGGGGCGGCGTGGGTGCTATATCTCTTTCTCGCCGGTGTGTAGCCAGGTTAGCTTGGTGAGGTCGATTTCCTTGCCTTGTTTTAGGAGGGACGTCATGTTCCAGGTTATGACGCCTATGATTATGTGTTTGCATATCTTGCCTCCTATTGTGTTGCCTTCGCAGGTGCACTTAGCTCCGTAGTATCCAACGGCGGTGTAGTACCACACGTCTGGCTTCTTCTCGGAGCGCACGGCGAGTCTTATCCCCGCGATCTCCCCGCCGCGCTCGACTATCTCCACGATGCGGACCTTGTCGGGGGTGGCGTAGAGGTAGAGATCGAGCACCCTTTCAATCCTCACGCCCAGTGTCCTCGAGAGGGTTAGGAGGAAGGACCTGACCTTCTCCTCAATCTGTGGTTGCGGCATTTACGAAATCTACGTCGCCCGCCACTAGGGATATCCTGGAGTGCGGCTTGGTGTCGCCCATCACCACGTACCTAAAGCCGTCTACGTATTTGCCTATCGTCAACGCCCCCGCCACGTCGAGCAGTCTGAGCTTGCCCCGGAGGTCTAGGAAGCCGCGGGCTGTGCCTTCCACCGTGTACGCCAGCTCGGCGGCGGAGCTGCCGAGGCTCCTCCCCCTGAGCCCCAGCCGCCTCACGACTTCGCAGGTCTTTGGGGGGAAGCTGTTGCTCACCGCCACAAACACTATATTGCTCCTCGGGGTCCTCCTCAACGGCTTTCCGTTTTTGCGGGCGCCGACGCCGGGGGCCGCCGTGTAGACGTCTCCCGTGGGGGGTATCGCCACGACGGCGTATTCTAAATCGGCCAGGGTGCCCTCTCTATGTTTCCCGGCGGCGATGGATACGGCGAAGAAGGGCACGCCCACGGCGTAGTTCAGCGACCCGTCGAGGGGGTCGAGGACGAAGATGTAGCGCTCGTCTCCCCACCTGTAGATGCCGCCTTCCTCTGCGTATAGGACGCCGCCTTCTTTAAAGGCCTCTCTGAGCATTTTGTATATGAGCGTCTCCGCGGCGATGTCCACCTCCCTGGTGACGTCGTCCTCTTTACGCGTCACGACGTCTACGCCTCTGCCGGCTCTGAAGTACTCCATTAAAAAATGCGAGGCGCGGACCGCCACGGCCTCCAAGACGCCGAGCACAGCCCAACAATCACTATTATTTAAATAGTCTACATACAGAACCGCTGGCGATTTAAGCCCCGGCTCCCCGGGCTACATGGAGAAGGTGAAGAAGAGGTTTGTAATCGCGGCGGTGGGCGTTTTTTAGACTCTGATCTTCACGTCGAGGAAGTTCTCAGAAAGCCTAGCCCCCTCTGTCTCCAGCTCCAGGTCTAGGACGTAGTCCACGTACTTGGCGGCGCTCGCCACGGCCGTTATGTAGTCAACGACGTCGTTGCCCAGCACCCTCTCCAAGTCGCGGAGGCCGGAGACCGCGAAGACCCAGGGCTTGAGGCGGCCCGAGTATATATTGTACAGCACCTCCACGATGTCTTTGAAGGTGGTGGCGATCCTCATCTTGTCCTCGTCGAGCTCGGCGGGGAGGGTGGTGGCGGGGAAGAGGGAGAGGTAAAACACGTCGCGCGCGGCGGCGACCTCCTCCAGCTTCTTGGCGAGGGCCTTCTTGTCCCTGCCGTACACCCCCACGATCTGCGACTTGTAGAGCTCCCCCACGCCGAGGAGAGAGGCGTCCTCCTGCAGGGGTATCTTCGCCACCTGGGGCTTCCTGGGCGTGTAGACGTAGACGAGGCCCACCCCCTCGACGAAGTCGAAGAGAAGGCGCTCGCTGGGCGGGGCGAAGCGGGACTTCACAAGTTTTATGTACCGCACCGTGTGGCCAACGGCGTTCTCCTTGTACCCAACCCTCACCAGATTGTCGGCAATGTAGAACACCTGCCGGTGGACCCCCTCCACCACGGCTATAATGGGCATGTCCTTGGCGAGCTGGTAGAGGAAGCCGTGGACGAGCTCCTCGAGCTTCTCCCCCCGCGGCGCTATTCCGTTTACAGAGTCCACCACCAGCGCCTCGTATTCATGTATGTGGTCGGCCACGAACTTGGCTATGTTCCCCCTAAAGGCGCGGGGGAAGTCGAACACGTAGAACTTATCCGCCCTCGCCCCCACCCTCATAAACACCTCCTTCAACACGCCCGGCGGCTCGTTGGTGCTGATCCACAGAACCCTGTTGGCGACCCTGTCGGCCAGCTTCGCCGCGACGCTTGTCTTGCCGCTACCCGGCGGCCCGTAGATCACGGTAAAGCCCCTAGACGCCGGCAGAAGATCAGACACGCCACATACTAACAACGAGTTTTAAAACTTGCCGCGCCCCCACCCGGCGAAGAGCCTCACGGCGACCCGCCCCGCGAAGCCTCTCTATACGCAAGCATCTCTACAACATGCGCGGCGAAGAGAATAAGCAAGCCCAGAGGCGCCGTGACCACCGGGACGAGGAAGGCGACGCCCACCAGCGTGACCACATAAGCCGTGTGGAACCTCAAAACCCCGGTATGTCTATACATATGCTTGAGGTACAGCAGATGCGTGGCTAGATACGCCAGCGCCAGGCCCCAGACAAGCCCCAATACGGCCAGCACAATAGCCAGAGCCGCATCCTGAGGGAGGTCCTGCAGTAGCGGCCTCTCCCTTCTCAGAAGCCCCAGCGCCAGAAGCGACAGCTCCACCACAAACAGAGCTGTGAGGAGCCGGGCCTGGACACCCGCCCACCTAACCCCCAGCCGGCTGAGCGCCATGAAGCCCCTATGGATTAGCAAGACGACGGCGAACCCCGCCGCCCCAAGGGGCAACGCCGCGAAGGCGAGGACACCCAGGTAGGGAGACGCCGGGTTGCTAAACTCTACAAACACGGCGGACACGAGCAATACAATAGAGGCGGCGAGGAGCACCAAGCTGTATAGATACCCCCTGTACATGAGCCGACAGGCAGACGCCAGATCCATATTAGAGGCAGCCCCGGGGTAAAAATAGGTGGGCCCGCCGGGATTTGAACCCGGGATCACCCGCGCGTCAGGCTGATGCGGGGCTCCGCCCCTGGGCATCCTACCGCTAGACTACGGGCCCGCTCCCCCCTACTCCACTATTTTTAAGTTTTTCCCTATGTGGTGGGTTGTCTGTCTCTTCGGCGCTACGGAGGATTTTTTAAACTGGATGTACGGCGTGTACATGGCGTCTGTGCTGGCGGTGCTGGGGGTTCACGCCAACGTGCTGAGGAGGTACGGCGTGTCTCCGGAGGAGGATGTTGAGGCCGCTGTTTCGAAGCTGGCGGCCGCGGCGCCTCACATAGCGGAGTTTCTGAGAGAGGTGAGTAGGGTTTGCGCGTTGTAGCGCGTGTTTTTCCGGGGGTGAAGTTTTATATGTCTCCGTG
>NZ_JBMFKV010000167.1:0-4193 GCF_049971835.1 Pyrobaculum sp. | reverse complement strand
GGCGCCCACCGCCTTCGTCGTGAGGATGTACTCGGGAGGCGCGACGCCCAGCTGAACCCTCTTGGCGTCTCTCACCCCGGCGGCGAAGTGCCCAACCACCTCCCTCAACACCCCACCCAGCGCCGGGTGGTAGACAAAGAAACGCACCGCGGCCCCCTCCTCCCCCGCCACCAGCGCCGGCGCCGCCACAAGCCTACGCAACGCCCTCAGCGACTTACTCATAAACACCACCGCGAGGCCCTCGGGGACGGGGGCCCGGCCCCTCTCTAAATACTTCATATAGACGTCTCTCGACGCCTCGGCCCACCTGCCGAGCGCTTTGTAGACGGCCTCAGCCGCCAGCTCCTCGCCGCCCACACCCACCTCCCCGGCGGCCTCCAGCGCGATCTCCGCCAGCCTATCGCCGTCGTACACGCCGCCGCCCTCCCCAGCCCGGCGCAGGAAGCGGTCCTCCACTACGTAGCTCAAGGCCTCCGCCAGCGCGTCGAAGACGCGGCCTGCCGCCGCGCCCACCTCAGACAGCGGCGTCTCAGACAGCTCCTCCAGCTCCCTCACCGCCTTGGAGAAGGCCTCCTCAGCCTCTCTGCGGTACCCAGGCCTCACCGACTCCCCCTCCCTCAGATCCACTCTCCAAATCTCTCTCAGCCTCTCCGCAACCGCCTTGGCAAAAACCCTCGGATCCTCCCCGCCCTCGACGCCGAGCTGGCTGTAGAAGGCCTCAACAACCCGGCGGTAGAACCCCTCCCTCGCCATGCCCTCCTCCAGATCTTTGACGAGACGCCTCAGACCCTCCCTCACCGCCTCTGGCAGTTTGTTAAACACCTCGACGTCGGGAGCCCTCGCCGGCTCCACGCCTCTCAGCGCCTGCCTCAGCCTCATGGATAGGTACTTCTCCAGAGGGCCGCCTCTGGAGAGCTCCCAGGCCAGCTCTCTAACCTTCTGATACGCCCCGGGGCTGAAGCCCGCGATGGAGAGGGCCTCCTCTACGAATCTGCCCACCGCTGATCTGAACCTGTCCACAGCCTCGTCGAGGTTTAAGGCGATGAGTTGCCTCGCCTTCTCTAAATCGCCCCTCTTATACGCCCTCGCCGCCTCCACAGCCCTCTCCCAATCCTCCGGGCGGCGCGTCCTCACCCACTCCAGCACCAGAGCCGGGGCCTTGATTAAACCCGCCGCGTGGTAGAACGCCAACGCGGCTGCAATTCCCCCGAGCTCCTCCGCCAGAGGCGTGGCCTCGGCGGATAGTGCAAAGACAGCATCCCTCAGCCTAGCTCTGACAAGCGCCAGGGGGGTGGGCGGCCCCCTCCCCTCTTTGATCAGCCTTCTCGCCTCTCTATACGCGCCTGCTCTTCTCAAAGCCTCCACAGCCTCTCTAGGTAGCGTAATCTCCCTCTGCATGTGCCAGTAGGCAATAGACACGGCGTCTACAGCCGGCCTAAGCCCGGCCCTGGCCCTAAGCCAGTGGTAGCCGTATACGGCGGCGGCCTCCTCGACGGGGCGGGGCTCGCGGCGGGCCCTACCCTCGAGGAACACAGCCACTGAGTAGTCGGGGAGGGGGCTGGGGGGCGGCTCTACTCTACGCTCGAGGAATTTCTCCAGCCTTCTGTAGACTCTAAAAGCCTCCTCCGCCTTGGCGTAGACGCCGGCCAGCTCCGGTACTTGCTTAGCTAGGCGCATGGGCTCCGCCGCCTTGACCAGCAGATGTAGCCTCTCCGGGTCTTTTGCCAGATAAGCCGCGCCGCCTAGGTACTGGCTCAGCGCCTTGAAGAACGCCGGCGAGGAGCCCCTCTCCACAGCCTCTCTAACCGCTCTCAACGACTCTCTGTATCTCCGGGCGGCCTCGGCAACCAGCGCCTCGTAGTGCCCCTCCGCCGACGCCCTTATCCTAGCCGCCCTCTCGGAGTCGCGGCGCCCCGCGGCGGAGGCGAGCCTCTCTGCGTATTTCCTATGGAGGGCGGCTATTCTCAGCTCTTCATAAGCCGCCCTCGCCCTCGCGGCGTGGGCCACGGCGGTCAGCACCTCCCTCTCAACGCCGTCTGACCTCCTCGCCTTCTCCAATAAATGTTCATACGTCTTGTACAACGCCACGGCCCTCCCCGCCAGCGCCATTAGATGAGCCGCGGCTCTGTGCTGTATCCCCTCCTCCGTGGAGTAGAAGCGGCGTATCCCCTCCGCCACCCCCTCCCTAGTCCACCTAGCCACGTACTTAGCCACCTTGTCGGGATACGTCTTCTCCGGGAGGAGGAACACGTCTCTGGCCTTAAGCGCCGCTGGCATGCCCACTGTGAGGGGCAGATCCGCCAGGGTGGATATCTCGCGGATGGCGTCGCCGTATAGGTCAAACAAGGCGTAGCGGCTGAAGACCTCTCTGGCGAGCCTCTCGCCCAGGCGGTTGGCCACATGCACCCCCGCCGGCGCGCGGAGCAACGCCCTCTCAGCCTCCCAGCCGAGGTAGGGGAGGAGTGCCTCGTACAGCGGGTTTTGGTAAAGCCTCTCCCCATACATCTCGTACACGCCCCTAGCCACGCCGACCAAGGCTATGAACTCCGCCGCCTCCCCCAAGCCGAGGTCCCCAGCCGCCTTCTGCAGATAATAGAGATCTTTCGCCTCTGTAGTGGGCTTCTGGAGGAATTCCAACAGCCGCGGGTAGGCCTCCCAAGCCCTCGCCAGCTCTCTAACGGCGGCTCTCAGCCTCTCCACGTCTTTGTCGGACAAGACGCCGGCTCTAGCCCTCTCCAGCGCCCTCCCCCACTGCCTACTGCGCCCCAGCTCCGGCGCCGCCTTCTCCAACGCCTTCACCGCCTCGGCTACGGCGTCTGTAATAGAGGCCAGCTTGATTAGAAAACCAGCGGCGTCTCTAGCCCCTACCCGGGCCATGAGGAACTCCAGCCTCCTCCTCAGCTCCCCTGCCTCCCTAGCCGCGGCGCCGGCGGCCTCCTCAGCCTCCTCCGCGATCCGCCTTACCTTCTCCACCCGCCTCTCGAGCTCCTCTGTGTAAAGTCTGTGGAGGTAGGACGGTATCTCCCAGACTCTTGTAAACCCTCCTCTGGCCAAGGCTCTTAACAGCTCTGAAATAATTGCCGGACGCCTCCGGGCTATTGCCCTCATCTCCTCCGCCGCCTTTAACGCCTCTTCTCTAGGGGCCCTCCCCGCCTTTTCCCAAAGCTCAAAATATCTAGCCGCATCCCTCGCCGCCTCTAAATCCCTCAGCTCCGCCGCCAGCCACGCCGCTTTCGACACGCCGGGCAGGCCCCGGCCCCTCAACGCACCCTCCACCTGGGCGATCGCGGCGGAGACGCGCCTTATCTCCACAGCCGCGTCTAGCCTCACCTCTCCAGGCCTGAACTCGGCCAGCCTCAGCCTAACGGCCTCCCCGGCCGCCTGCAGAGCCCTCTCCCACCTCTCCCTCCCGAAATCTCCCACAGAGCCTCTCTCAACGGCCCTTAGCCTCTCCTCGATCTGTTGCCTAGCCGCCGGGGCTCTCTCGGCCAGTTCCTTTAGTAATGTGTAAACCACGGCGCGGGCGAAGACCTCCCCCTCCTCCTGTTTAAATAAGATAAATTCGCGTTCTCCACCCGCCACGGGGATCGACACGGCGTACGGCTCAAGCTCCTTCCTCAGCCTCCTCACGGCCTCCACCACGCGGCCTCTGCCGTACACGGCGGCGGCTGAGTCAAACACACGCCTAATCGCCTCGGCCAGAGCCCTCCTCTCCTCCTCAGACCCCAGGAGAGAGGCCGCTTGAGATAGCTTGATTATTTCATACGCCGCCGCCCTCAGCCCAAGCCCCTCCGCCATGTACAACACAGTTTCCCTCACGGCGGCCCTCCCCAGAGCCTCCTCCTCCAGAGCCCTGGCCATGCGGTACAGCTTAGCAGCCTCCACGGCCAGCCTATCCGCCAGCCCCACTCCCCCCTCGCCAGCGCCTCCTCTACCCCGGCCACCGTCTGCGAGAGCGTCTTTACGAGAGAGGCGTGTTCCTCCGCCAGCTTGGCAGTTTTCTCAACGTCGGGCGGCCTCAGCTGTTTTACAGCTTTTTTCACAAGCCTCTCCACCTCCCTCGCCCGCCTCTCCGCGGCGCGGGCCTCCCTCCTCGCCCTCTCCACGTCTCTCTCCAGCTGGACTACCCTCTCCGCGGTCTTAAAAGCCTCGGCCAAGGCGCCTAGGGCGTCCTCATCCACCCGCACTACGCC
>NZ_JBMFKV010000166.1:0-4207 GCF_049971835.1 Pyrobaculum sp. | reverse complement strand
TGATGTGCCAATGCAGGCGGCGACTACGTGACCGGTGACCTGCCGGCTGATCTATAAGAGGGGCACCTCTCTCCTATGGGACATGCGCCGCATCTGGGATCCCTCGCCCTACATACATACCTGCCGAATTGTATTAGCTTTAGGTGTATTTCTAAGTAGCGCTCTGGAGGTACCCTCTCCATGAACCACCTGCTGATCTGCCCATATCTGTCGCCGACCCCCCAGCGCTTTGCTATACGTGTGATGTGCGTGTCCACGGGGAAAGTCGGCAGGCCTAGGTTTACCAACACCACGTCCGCTGTCTTCTCCCCAACACCCGGCAGGCTTAGGAGGAGTCTCCTAGCTTCCTCGGGCCCCATCTCCACAAGCCTCTGGGGGGTTATGCCGAGCTTCATGAAGGCGTCAGCCAGCGCCTTCAGGTTGCGCGCCCTCTGCCGGTGCATGCCGGCGGGCCTAATCAACGTTTCCAGCTCCTCCGTGGACAGCGCCAGCAACGCCTCAGGCGTCACGCCCCCCAGCCTCTTCTTTAGATTTGCAAAGGCGCGGAAGGCGTTCTTATCCGACGTGTTTTGCGATAAAACAACGGCCACTAGGAGCTCGAAGAGGTTGCCCCCCTCTCTCCAGACGACGGGGGCGACGAACTCCTCCAGCCGTAGCTCGACGGCTCTGTCCACCAGCTCTATGAACTCGGAGGACATGGAGTTGTGTCCATAGGCCTTATATAACTCTGATGCCGTGGCTACGTGGACGAGGTCAAGTTCTCGTTGCGCAAGTCAGATTTCGACAAATTCGCCGAGAGGCTGGGCGTCAACCCTGAGGAGTTGTTGTCTGCGCTGAGGGCCGAGGTGGTTAAGGTAGGGCCTGGCTTTAGGTACGTCATCGACATGGAGAACTTCTTCTACTTTGTCGTGTCGCGGATTGTCACAGTGGCGCAGAAGAGAGAGGGGGCCTCCCGCCAGATCGCACTTGAGGAGTTTGAGAGGACACTTAACGAGGTTATTGAGAAGCTGGCGGGGATCAGCGGATATGCCAAACTTGTGGAGGTTAGAGACGCAGTTATGGAACAGCTGGGTATTAGGGAGGAGGACTTCGCGAGGTTGTTATCAGAGCTACTTCAAGCAAGGAGGGGGGCCTATGTATTACTGGAGGGCGGCGATCTGAAGGTGCAGATAGGCGCCAAGAAGTACGGGTTTATAAAAAGGGTGGAGAGGAGGGCCGTGGCCGAGGTGACGTACTACTAGTAAGATATCTCCCCATCTTATTTAACGGTAGTTATGATAAGACGTGAGTTTAAACGGTTGCTCTATCCCGAAGTGGCCGGTGGCAGGAGAGGCGTATAGGCTGGGTGGTAGGTCTTGGCAGAGGGCTGTCGAGTCGCTTGTTAAGTTGACGTCGGCGTTTCCCATGGCCGTCCTCCTGGGCAGGGCTGGTATGGGGAAGTCCCAGGTGGCTTACGAGGTGTGTAAAAAGACTAACTGTATATACGTCGACTTGACAGAGGTGGGCGAGAGGAGCATGGCCAACATTGCGGCGATTGTGGCGTGGAGGCTTTTGTCTAGATACGGTGATAGGGGAGGCGCGAAGAACAGGTTGCTGGAGGTCTATAGGAAGTTCGGCTACGAGGGGCTTGCGTCGCTCGCTAGGGGCGATCCCGCGTGGACTCTGCGATCCGCGCTGGAGCTGGCCGGCACGAGGACGGTGGTTGTGCTGGACGAGTTCCTACCCTCGGCGGAGGATCCCAAATTCTTCGAGGTGGCCTACATAATGCACAGGATAAGGAACATGAACTTGCCCAACTCCTCGTTTCTAGTGACCATGTTGCCTGAGGTGTATGAGAAGATTGTGGAGCGCATACCCCCGCTTGGCAACTTCTTCATCCACATCACAGTGCAGTTGCCCGACGTAATTCCCGAGGAGGAGGTGGAGGACATAGTCTCGGCCTACTGCCCGGAGAAGGCAGAGCTGGCTCGTAAAATTCTCGCAGAAAAGCCTGACATAACGGTGCGCGAGCTGTTGCTGGAGCTCAACAACATGCCCTCGAGGAGATACGTAGAGCTTGTACCGGCGGATTAGAGGAGCCCCTTTCCACACCTACATCGAGGCTTAAGCCAGCCGCCGCCCCCGAGGGCGATTAGCCAGAGGGTTGGGTCGTTAGTTTGTTGTTAACTGTTAAATGTAGATACGATGCCACACGTATGATTAGGTCGGAGACGGTGAAGCAGATTTTGGAGCATTACAGAGTTGTCTGGGCGCTGAGCCACGCCCAGGGGCTCATGGGGTGGGACTCGGAGACCTACATGCCGGAGGAGGGGGTGAAGGGGAGGGCTGTGGCTAGGGCGGAGATCGCTCAGCTGATTCAGAGGTTTATGCTTGACGAGAAGTTTGTCAAGTTGGTAGAGAAGGCGGAGGAGGAGAGAGATCTCACAGACGTGGAGAGGGGAGTTGTGAGGGTTTTGAAACGTGACTTGAAGTTCTACCAGAGGGTGCCTCCTGAAGTTGTGAAGGAGTTCGCCAAAGTCACGTCGGAGGCCTTCGTGGCGTGGAGGGGCGCGAAGGAGAAGGCGAAGTTCGAACTCTTCGCCCCCTACCTAGAGAAGATTGTGGAGCTGTCGCGGGTTATTTCGGATAAGCTGGGCTACGAGGAGCACCCCTACGACGCACTTCTAGATTTATACGAGGAGGGCCTCACGTCGAGGGACGTGGAGGCCGTGTTCTCGGTGCTCGAGCCCGGGGTAAAGAAGCTACTGGCGAGGCTGGAGTCCGCCGGCTGGCCGAAGAGGCACCCGCTTGAGGAGGTGCCTTACGAGAGGTCTAGGGTGGAGGCGGCT
Source organism: Pyrobaculum sp. (assembly GCF_049971835.1). Classification (NCBI taxonomy): domain Archaea; kingdom Thermoproteati; phylum Thermoproteota; class Thermoprotei; order Thermoproteales; family Thermoproteaceae; genus Pyrobaculum; species Pyrobaculum sp. The sequence continues at coordinate 1,379 of NZ_JBMFKV010000166.1, read as the reverse complement.
ATAATGGAGGTGCTCGAGCTGGTGGGGTACCCCAGGGGGAGGTTTAGAGTGGATGTGTCGCCGCATCCATTTACCATAGGCATTACGACGCCTTTCGATGTGAGGATTACGGTGAGGTACAGAGGGGTGGATTTTAAAGAGCCTCTCTTCTCGGCGCTTCACGAATACGGCCACGCCCTCTACGAGCTAAACATAGACGAGTCGCTTGCCATGACGCCTGTGGGCGCCGGCGTGTCTCTGGGCGTCCACGAGAGCCAGTCGAGATTTATGGAAAACGTGGTCGGCAGAAGCCGGGAGTTCGTGGGCAAGGCGGCGCCCATACTCCGCAGGCACCTTGACTTCCTTTCGAAGTACTCAGACGACGACCTCTTCTACTATTTCAACGTGGTGAGGCCCAGCTTAATAAGAACGGAGGCGGACGAGGTTACCTACAACCTCCACATCCTGCTCCGCTACAGGCTGGAGCGGCTCCTCATAACGGGGGAGGTTAAGGTCCGGCAGTTGCCTGAGCTTTGGAATGAGGAAATGGACCGCCTGCTGGGGGTGAGGCCGAGGAACGACGCGGAGGGCGTTCTTCAAGATGTGCATTGGAGCCACGGCTCCATCGGCTACTTCCCCACCTACACCCTGGGCAACGTGGTGGCCGCCATGATATACTTCAAACATGGGAGGGTAAGGGAGCTCGTCGCTGAGGGCAACTTCGCCGCCCTTAAGGACTACCTCAGAGAAAAGATACACAGGTGGGGGAGCGTGTACCCGCCGAAGGAGCTCCTTGTTAAGAGCTTCGGCGAGGCCTACAACGCCGAGTACCTGATCCGATACCTAGAGGAGAAGTATAGGGGTTAGCACACCTTGCAGAGAGGCGCCAGCGCGGTGCAGACGTCGGACTCGGCTCGGTACTTCTCCTCTTTATTTAAAAACGTGCCCCAAGCCAGCTCGTAGTCGGCAACCTCTACCTTTTTCAGCATTTCCTCTATACGCGGCGTGCGCTCATCTACCAGGCCGGCGCGCCTCGCCTCCTGGATTACGTAGTTGTTTAGCCCCACCCTTGCCCTGAAGAGGAGGTAGGCGGCCGCGTCGCAGTGGTCGCGTAGCTTGACTACCCTCCCGTCGAAGTACAGCGGCCGCCCCAGCTTGGCGGTCAGCTCGGCTGAGGCCTGCGCGGCGAGGACGCTGATGATTTTAAAGGTGCGGCCGCCGTAGGGGGTGTATCTGAGGAAGAGGAGGTTTATCTCGTCGCTTACGACGTGGGCGTGGTCCGCTCCGTGTGTCGAGGCCAGGGCCTTGGCTACTTCGACAAGCGCGTTGTGCACTGCGCGGCTCCGGGGAGGGGGGAAGTCTCTCAGCCGCTTTCCGAAGCCCACGCCGTCTAGCCTAAC
>NZ_JBMFKV010000165.1:0-4242 GCF_049971835.1 Pyrobaculum sp. | reverse complement strand
TACTCAGGCCTCCTCTCCTCAGCGACCATGACGCCTCTCTTCTTTTCTTCAGCGACCTCGGCTCTCTGTCTGTAAGCCTCCTTGGCCTTCTCCGAGAGCTTCACTTCGTAGCCACATTTTGGACACTTCAACACAGTAACGCCGTCTTTTTTATGCGGAACCATCAACGTCCCGTCTCTCGGGCAGAAGCGCATCCCCAAGATTCGTGTCTGAGGTTTTTAAGTGTATCGTTTCACATCTATGGAAAGCTTTATATCCTATATAATGTTACATATATGTGAGGTTGCTTCTCCTCGGGAACGAGGCCATTGCCTACGGGGCTCTCGCCAGCGGCCTAGCCGTCGCCACGGCCTACCCCGGCACGCCCTCCACCGAGATTGTAGAGACCCTCGTGGAGTTTAGGGATAGGTTTGTACACTGGGCCTCTAATGAGAAGTCCGCGTTTGAGCTTGCGTACGGCGCCGCGGTGGCCGGCGCCAGGTCGCTCACCGCCATGAAACACGTAGGGCTGAACGTGGCCGCAGATCCTCTACACAGCGCGGCGTACACGGGGGTGGAGGGGGGTTTTGTCATAGTCACCGCCGACGATCCGTGGATGCACTCTTCTCAAAACGAGCAGGACACCAGGTGGTACGGCGTCCAGGCCTATGTGCCGGTGCTGGAGCCCTCCGACCCCTTGGAGGCGTATAAATACGTCAAGTTGGCCTTTGATTTGAGTGAAAAGTTGAGGCACCCCGTCATTTTGAGAAGCGTCACCAGGGTGAGCCACGTAAGGGCCCCGGTGGAGGTGGAGCCCCCGGCCCCGCCTAAGTGGGGGCGTTTTACTAGAGACGTAAAGAGGTTTAACCTTGTTCCTGCAAATGCGAGGGAGTTGAGAAAAGCGCTGGTGGAGAAGTGGGAGAAAATCGCCGAGTTATCCGCAGATTTCATAACTGTGGAGGGGTCGGGCGACGTCTTTATAGTGACTACGGGCGTCGCCTACAACTATGTAAAAGAGGCGTTGAGCAGACTCCGTGTGGACGCCACGGTTGTGAAGCTGGGGATGTCAGTTCCCGTGCCGCGGAGCTTGAGAAATCTCGTGGGCGGGGAGGCCGTGGTTGTGGAGGAGGGAGACCCCGTGGTTGAGGTTCAACTCAGGTCGCTGGGGGTGGCCACCAGGGGGAAGCTAGATGGGTACTTCCCCAGATACGGCGAGCTCGACACCGGCAAGACTGCTCTGGGCCTGTCGAAGGCGCTGGGTCTGCCCTACAGCCCTCCGCAGCCCCCAAAGCCGCCTATTGAGCCGCCGCCGAGGCCGCCGTCGCTGTGCCCCGGGTGCCCCCACATGGCCACCTTTTACATCTTGAGGCTCGCCACCGCCGGGCTCAGCCCCGTGTGGTCGGGGGATATTGGCTGCTACTCCCTGGGCATCAACCTGGGGCAACAGGACTTGATTACCCACATGGGCTCGTCGGTGGGGCTGGGGGCTGGCATCGCCGTGGCCGGCAAGCATTTCGTCGTGGCCACGGTGGGCGACTCCACGTTCTACCACGCGGTGCTCCCCCAGCTAGTTGACGTCGCCTCGAGATCTATACCTCTGCTCATCGTTGTTATGGACAACGCCTACACGGCGATGACCGGCGGACAGCCCAGCCCAAGCAGGGCCATCCCCGTCGAGAAAATCACAGAGGCGCTGGGGTTGCCGACCTTCGTAATCGACCCCGTCGAGGTGAAGAAGTCGGTAGAGGTCGTGAAGAAGGCTGTTGAGATTGTGAAGAGCGGGAGGCCTGCCGTCGTGGTATCCAGGAGGCCCTGCGCCTTGGTGGCTGTGAGGAAGGCGAGGAGGGCGGGCCTCCAGTTGCCTAGGTATCAGGTGGACCCCGACAGGTGCACCGGCTGCGGGCTGTGCTACAACCTTTTGAGGTGTAGCGCGATATACAGGCGGCCAGATGGGAAGGCTTATGTAGATCCAGCTCTCTGCGTGGGGTGCGGCGTGTGCGCGGAGGTCTGTCCCTTCAACGCCTTTAAGCCGGAGGGGAGGAGGGAGGCTTGGCTTGAGCTATGGCAACAAGCATAGTGGTGGTGGGGGTCGGGGGCCAGGGAGTTTTGACGCTGGCGAGGTGGATAGGCGAGGCGTCGCTTTCCGAGGGCTACGACGTGAGAATAGCCGAGGTGCACGGAATGAGTCAGCGGGGCGGCTCTGTGGAGGTGCACGTGAGGTTTGGGAAGGTGGTATACGCGCCCATCGTCGAGGAGGGCGGGGCTGACTACGTCGTGGCTCTGGAGGCGGTTGAGGCCCTGCGCGCTTTTAGATACCTGAAACCCGGTGGGGTGCTTGTTGTAAACAAGAGGGTAATGCAGCCACCTGGCAGGTGGATAAGCGAAGAGGAGCTCCTCGGCTTGTTGCAGAAGTCGGGGGTCAAGACCTACATAGTGCCCGCGGCCGACGTGGCTAGGGAGCTGGGCTCCGTTTTGTATGAAAACGCCGTCATGCTGGGATTTCTCTCCCAGCTACTGGGGCTCCCCATGCCACCCAGCCTGGACGACCGTAATAGAGAGGCTTTTAGAAGGGGGGCGCGGCTATTCGTCTAGTATTCTTTTTCCCCCCACCACAACCCAGCCCTCCTCGTCCACCTCCACCGACCCCCGCCAGCTGCCCCTCTCCACCAGTTTTCTAAACAGGCCGTGGGGATCGAGGGGGGTATGGAAAAACTCGAGAATTCTCTCCACGTCCCGCCTGAGGTATTCATACTCCTTGGGGTGGCCGCGCCTCACCGCGGACCCCCAGTCGATAATCCACGGCCGCTCCCCGTCGTAGAGTATATTAAAGGGGCTTAAATCGCCGTGCACCAGCCCGGCGACGACGTAGATCTTCTCTAGGTTTTTCAAAACCTCGTGAAACAGCGCCTCTGGATCCTCCACGTTTTCCAACCCCACGTCGGCGAGAGTCGGCGCCGGATCGCGGCCGACGCCTATAAACTCCATCGCCAGTACATTTCTATAGAAGCCGTAGGGCCTCGGCACGCGGACCCCCGCCTCGTACGCCCGGGCCAGGTTGCCAAACTCCTTCCTACACCAGAGCTCCACCAGGTGGAGCTGGTCGCTTATCTTGACGTTTCTAAACCTAGGATCGCCCAGTAAGTAGCCGTAGCGGCTTTTCGTAAACCGGACGGGCACCGGGTAGAAGATCTTCAACACCGCGTAGCCCCCGTCTCTCCTCCTGGCGAGAACAATCTTAGCCTCCTTACCCTGGCCCACCGGCCCCAGCACCTCCTCCACCACCCCCCTTTCCTGTAGCTTGACAACAGCCGCCCACGTGTAGGAGTTAATCGCGTCGTCCACCACCTTGTAGTAGTCGCTATCCTTCTCACTCCTCACACGCCTCACGTTAGATGATAAATATCCATCTAAATATACTCATAGTCACAGTTCGAGGACTTTACATACCGGCTCTAGGCACATCAACGCCTCCAGCGTGCCGCCGCGGAATAGTGTTAACTTGACACAAATCACTTCTGGGCGTTCTAGACAGCCATTTAACGCTATAAGGTGAGAGAAGCGCTTAATACCATGACAACACTTGGCGTGTTGGTATCCCACTTGTTTCGCTACAGCTCGGCATCACGGTTATTGGGTTGGATGTGAGTGAGGCGGCGTCCATATTCATAACATCCTACCGCCTCATGTGTTACGCTAGTAATTGCTTTCTACCTATACGCATACATTACCATATAATTAATGCCAAATATAGTTGCCACTATGCTCATCACACCTGTGTAGAACCCCCAGGTTATTAACCCGGCGTAGGGATAGACCCACTTGCCTCCGGCGCACCTCGCCGTCAAAAACCATGAAATAGAAGAGCCCATAGCCACACTAGCCAAAACAGAGTATTTAAAAACAAGACTAATCAACACAGAGTATTTATGAGGAGAATAGTATAGGAGATCAGTAGACGGGAAGTATTCAGGGAGATAAGACACAGCCGTGAGAACGCCAAAAAGCATATGAGCCCTCACGAGGTGCTTAGCCCCATTACAAATTTTCAATGAAAACAAAATATTTGAAAAGAGGAGAGGCAAATATAAGAAATTAATAAATAAATTAAATAAAGTCATACTTAACAGCCCCCTTAGGCATATCCACGCCGCTTGGAGGCTCAAGCCTAGCCCCAGCGAATACCACTAACATTAAAGCCGCAACCACTGGCGCCAACCCCAGCCACCGCATGTATGTAAGTACTCATTTTTTTAAGTTTTACTG
>NZ_JBMFKV010000164.1:0-4251 GCF_049971835.1 Pyrobaculum sp. | reverse complement strand
ATGACCACCTCAGAGGCGTGGTGCGGGTGGCGATGCAGTCTGTAGGAGTTGTGGAAGTGGTAAACGCGTTGCGTAAATACGTGGCTAGGGAGCTTCTGGAGGCGGGATACGTGGCGGAGGCGGTGGAGCTACTGGCGGGATCCGGCATTGAGCTTTATCATGTCGACTGGGGGCTGGCGGGCGAGGCGCTGAGGCTCGCCCTGGAGAGGGGGCTTTCGGTATACGACGGGGTGTACGTGGCGCTGGCGAGGAGGCTGGGCGCCGAGCTCTACACTGCGGATCAAGAGGTGGTGAAGAGGGCCGGTGTGGATTTTGTGAAGCACGTGAGGGAGTACGGCTCGTAGATCTGCGGAATTTTTTTAAATGTGGGCTCAGTAGAGCTCTATGTCTGAATTCCGCGTACCTGGAGAGGGGGAGGTCTTGGGCAAGGTGGTCGAGATGCTGGGCGACGGGAGGTTTAAAGTTATCTGTGCCGACGGCCAGATCCGTGTGGCGAGGCTTCCCGGGAGGCTTAGGCGTAAGCTGTGGCTCAAAGCCGGCGACTACGTCATTGTCGCCTTGTGGGATTTCGACAAGGAGAAGGGGGATATTGTGCATAAGTACGAGAAGAGAGACGTAGAGGAGCTGAGGAGGAGGGGCTTCGCAGATGCTATTGATAGTCTCGACAGCTACGCGTGACGAGGAGCTCGGAGTGCCGAGCGGTGACGAGCAGCGGCGTGCTGAAAGTTTAAAAAACTCCAACGAGGCATATACTGTGAAGTTCCCCCCGGTGGGGGTCGACCAGGTCCTAGGCCTCCTCAAGGTGGTCCACAACCTCGGCGGGAGGGCAGACGCCATGTATATCAACGACGCGGTAGACGCCGACATGGGCGAGCTGTCCCACGTCATAGACGCCGCCGAGATGCTGGGCCTCTTGAAAGCCCACGGGGGGGACTTGGAGCTCACGCCGGAGGGGCGCCTAGCCGTGGAGAAGCCCGTGAGGGAGTTCCAGAAACACCTCAAGAAAAAGCTGGCGCACCTCGAGCCATTTGCAAGCCTCCTAGACATGGTTAAGAAAGGCGGAAGGGCGGAGGTGGAGGAGGTTATAAACTTCATCAAGGGACAAGGCTACGACGACGTGGGAGCCAGGAGGATAATAAACTGGGGCGTCTTCGCCCAGCTCATAGAGATAGACGACGGCGAGTGGGTAATCCCGGCGTAGCGTCGCCAGATCCTAACCTCCACCTCGGACACTCAACAGATCCACCCCACCTCTTCGCAACACAGTGAATATGCCAGAGGATGAGGTAACCAAGTAGATACATCGGGATGTCAAACGGCGACGGCAACGCCGTAGGGAGAATATCATAGGCATAAGGAACCACGAGGCGATATATCCGCCCCAAGACGTTTATTACAACACCGCCTGCGAAAGCGCCAGCCCAGAAAAACACTAGAGAGGCCAGTCTTCCGAGGCCCTTGCCGTAGAGAAGCGGGCCAAGTAACATAATGACCATCACGACGTATACTGCTGACTTTGCAAATCCGTAGAAAACGCCTAGATGCGCCACTAAATACATCACGAAGTACAGAACCATCCAGAGGGGCCTCCCCACCAATGAGTCAAAATAAGTCGCGTAGAACGAGAAAAACCCCACAGAGTACAAAGCAAGTCGCCACGACCCACCGACAAAGTGGTAGACGAGATAATTAAATAAAGAATAAATCAGAGAAAAAATGGCAAAATTTCTTAACTTATCTATAATTATTAACATTACACTGTAAACTAGCAGGTACATTACTCAAATCTTCTTGTTTGCCACAGGTAAATGTTCTATAGACATCTACATACTGGGTGGCGTACATGTTTATGAAGCTAACCGGCTTGTAGTACTGAGCAACTGGTATAGATGAGGAATCGCTGTATATTAGCCTACCACACATATAGACCTCCTTAGTGCTAATGGAGTAGTCTCCCCCACTACCCGGGAATGACAATTCAAAGGGCATGGTTAACACTATGGGTTTCCCCGTGTCGTACACATTTACATTAACTGAAACAACGAGATAATTATAATCATTACTGACCTGGGCATATGTGTTTCCAGTTATAGCGTTCACAGTCGGATCAGCCAGTAGTAACCAGCTGAGATAGTTACCAATCTTTTCCAAAATCTTCCCCATCGTAGCGAAAAGCTGAGCCACCCAGCCTAGGATTTGCGAAACAATATCATATGTACTACCGCCTTGTACGTATAGCGATGGGCTGCCACCTCGTAGTTGAGTCCCGCCGCCGTTTAAAGCTAGCTTTATCTTAAAAGCCTCTCCGGGACATAGAGCGCCATTTTGATATGGCGATAGATACGCCGCAAGCCTCATACTGTCAGTGTTTGGGTTTTGACCTCTGTCATAGATTTTGATCTCGACTCTTTGGGCGTAAAAGGGTGTTGTGTACACCGCGTATAGCCATGGCAACACGCCGTCTCTCCATAGATACGAAGTGTATCTATTAGGCTCTGGCCTGTAGAGGCCGTATATCGCTAGCTTTGCGTTAGATACCGTGACAGTATAACCGTCGATAGGTCCTACCAATATCGGGTCGGTGGATCCGCCCGTCTTAGCGTTTTCATATGGAGGTATCCACGTGTTTATTGTATATCTCCAACAGCCACTTGAGGCCGACTGCCCATATACCCTCGTCACATAGGTAGTACCCCAATATATATCTATATAGTTTCTACTAGTACCACATAGAGTTAATGAGCCTATTAGATATGTGGTTGAATACGCCACGCCAGGTGGAACCGTATAGCCTGGAAACACCAAGTAATACCCATCAGATCTCTGGACCCTCGGCGGCACGTTTAGAGTGCCAGTCGCTATGTCAGATGAAACTACGTGAAACCTCTGCCAGTAGCCTGATGCGCTCCCGTAGATTACCACAAAGGCGTCGAAAGTACACTCATAGTTTGGTGGTGTGCCGGCAATCACTAAGCTAATCTCTACCGTCTTGGCATCTCCTCTTTTAAAAACATGGTAAATTGTGGCATATGGCGCCGATGGGGAGAGGTATACAGAGTAGCCCATCGTGTAGGAAGACCCGTCTTGATATGTTTCTCTTATCCACACGTTATGCGTAGCTCCAAACAAAGTTGTAGATGGAATAGTGGAGGCCGCCGTTATCACCACCTCAGCCGCGTAGGTATTTGGAGGAAGCTGAATCGTCCCTCCGACAGACGATGACGCAAAGCACGGATATTTGTAGTACTTGTCGGTTTGTTTTAGTTTGAAAGCGCCCATATAATCGTAGGTTGCCGTAGTCGCGTAGTAGCTATTGTATAGAGGCTCTATCTCTCCGACTGTCGGCGACTGCGGCTGATTGGTTATCCGCCTGCCTGCAGGTTTATGTACTTGTCTTTGTAATATCTTAGCATTTAGCCTAGCGCTAGTTAAGTTATCGGGCGAAGCCGCCGGAATTGTCGTTGCTATGAAGATGTGGTAGGTGGCACGGTCATCGCTTTGCACCAAGGCGTATATCCCCTCCAAATCTGGCATTATTCCTGGCGGTCGTGTGGCGTTTCTACGGGGTAGGTACATGCACAGCTTGGTGCCCGGCTCAAGAGCTGGTGGGAGTACCACAGCGCGGCCAACTGAGGGATTTGTCTTATTCAGCTCGTTTATGTATATAATGGAGACTGCCTTTGCCTCCACGTATAGAGGCGTTGACAGCCATTCTGTGCCGTTCCACCACATGGCACCTAACATATGCGAGGGGTGCCCAGCGAGCCCAAGCGCCGCTACTGAAAGACACACTTCAGATAACTGCTGGGCTTGAAGTAACGTAGCCAACAGTAGCGCCACAACTGGAATGAGTCTTTTCAGCACAAATGAATGTAATGAGATATTTTTAAATTTCCTATTTTAAATTTTCTATATGATACAGCCCATTTCCTATCCTTGGTACCGTATTACAAATTTATATATATGAGTAGACTTGGTCTAGGTATTTCTGGAATTCCTGGCTCTTCCTGTTGCGGGGGTATGGGAGGTCGATGCGCAGGTCGGCAACCACCTTGGCGGGTCTGGCGCTCAGCACAACAATTCTATTAGCCATGTAGACAGCCTCGTCCACCGCGTGGGTCACCATCACTACCGTGTGGACCGTGGAGAGGTTCTCGTGCCAGATCTTTACCAGCTCAGATCTGAGGCTCTCCGCCGTCAGCGGGTCCAGGGCGGAGAAGGGCTCGTCAAGCAGGAGGACCTCGGGCTCCA
>NZ_JBMFKV010000163.1:0-4284 GCF_049971835.1 Pyrobaculum sp. | reverse complement strand
AGCCAAGAATTTGATATGTGTTAAGAAGTAGCATGACGCCCCAATTTAGATAAGGCTCACCAGTCTTATTATCTATGTAATTGGAGTGGAAGGGCTCTATCCAGCGGCTGTACGCTATTTCCAAGTTTCCACTGTAGGATATTGTCGCGTCGGGAGAATTCCATACTTGGTAAACCACCGACACCGTTATCCCGCCGCCGCTTGACAGTGCTTTTGAGATTGCGTAGTCTCTTGCCCTAAGTTGGAGTACTGTAGACGGGACCTCGTAGTTACAGTAGTAGCCGCCGGCAGGTGAAGAGGTGGTTGGCCCCACAAATCTCTGTAGGTAGAGGACTCCATTAACATAATACTCAACGAAAATTGACGAGCAATATTGCCCGGTCCAGTATAGCCTCACTGACGAGGGCGGCACGTAGATGTAGTTAAACGTGGTGCCCGCGGTGGTGGCGGCCAAGCCGTCGTACGCCACGTATGGGCCGAATAATACAGCAACCTTGTAGCGGTAGCTGGAGCTAACTCTGGGAGTTAAGTAAGTCGTTGCTTTTGTCGTGGCGATCTGCGCTAAATCATTAACCGTCTTCCTATACCTCGCCGCTATATATACGTTAATGGTGGTGGAGTACGGCGCGTAGCCGCTTGCCCGTATTCTGACGCCTATTTGAGAGTCTTGTGGTAGCGTCACGTATAGGTTTGTCCAGTAGACACCAGAGCTGGGTGGTGTTAGGTACATCGTAGTTATGTAGGTACACGTGTCTAGGTTGTAAAACTCGAGCGCCACAGAGCCGTAGTAGAGTGTACCAGACACCTTCACGCCTACTGTGAGGTTTTGAACTTCGAAACCTACCCAGTGCATTTGAGATAATCCACACAGAGTGTTGATACCAGTTGGTGTATCAACTGGTAAATACGTAGCGAAAGAGCCACTTACAGTAATTTGTTTGAAGTATAAGCTACCTATTGGGTATATAGTCGTGCCTTTAGACACGGCGTAGCTGGTTATGCCCACCTCTCCAGTAGCTTTGTCGCGCTTTGGCTGGCCTCTTGGCGTTGTGAATTTGCCGCGGTTGGGGGTTCTAGGGGGTTCTGTGCCTATGGTGCTCCAAGTTGCAAGCGTGGCGTTTCCCTTTGTTATGGGTTTTCTACCCACTGCCAGCTCTACCGCCGCCTTCTTAGTCCCATTCTGCACCTCCAGCGTCCACCGCTCTAGGCCTGGTGGCGTACTGGGCGGGCCGCGTCTAAAGGCCTCTCTGGGGATGTGTAGGATGTATCTCGACATGTTGTAGTAAGGCATCGACGCCCACCGTCCGGCGGAGGCTATGTAGGTGTCTATGTACTCTGGGACGTAGGTGACGTAGACAGGCGCCCAGCTCTCCCCATCCCACGCGTATATATGTAAACCTTCAACCTCCGGCCCCTCCTCTACATACACCTCCACATACCCAGCCAGCGCCGCAACAGACAGCGCCACCACAAGCACCAGAACTCTAGCCGACAACATGCCTCAAAAAAAAGGGCTTTATAAACATTTCTGGACACTGTACACCGTTGCCAAGGCGGAGTGCGTTGGGAGAATAGCCGTTACAGATTAGGAAGAGAGAAGTGTACGAGGGCACGTGGCGGGTGGGGCCCGCCGAAGGTGTTGATGAGGTTGTTGCCGATGTGTAGAGCCTAGATGCTGAATGCGCCGCGTGAGGTGTTGCGTTTGATAAACGCAGTTGTCTTGAGCCGTATCGTGGCCGTCGTATATGAGGGAAACTATATAAATAGGAAGCCCGGCTGGCGGTATGAGGATTGCCGCGTCTTACATTCCGATATTTGTGGCGCGTATAGGCTCCGGGGCCAGCGCCTTCCTTGTGGTGAAGCTGGCCAGCGGCGGGAATCTGGAGGCCGGCGTGGTCCTCGCGTCGTACCCATTCCTAGAGGCGATTGGGGCTTTTATCGCGGGGAGGTGGTCGGATACCCTCGGCCGGAAGAAAACTCTGGTAATTGGCTACGTGGTTAGATCCGTCGCGATGTTGCTCCTGGCCTGGGCTTTCTACACCCGCGGGACTCCGTGGCTGGAGGCGTTGCTAAACGGCGTGATTGGCTTAACCACGGCTTTTATACTCACCTCCTCCCTGGCTATGGCCACCGACCTCACCGAGGTGAGGAATAGGGGGCTTGGGATGGGCGGTTTCGAGTTTATCAATCTTGGGAGTTATGGGGTGGGCTACCTGCTGGGGTCCGCCCTCTACTCCGCCCTCCGCGGCCCCTCGGCGTACCTCGCCGTTGCCCTCTTCACAGCCGCGGCGACGCCTCTCTTCGCCAGGTTTCTGTCGGAGACTAGGCCGGCGGCGCCGGAGGAGGGGAGGCTTCTTTTCTCGGTGCTACCGCCCTCCGCCTTGGCGCTCCTCCCCGTGTGGTTTGCCTTGACGTCGATAATCGGCATGGCGATGTACGCGCCCCGCGTCCTGCGCGTGGGCGACGCCGGCCACGGCGCCGTGCAACACATAGTGGGGAGGCTTGGGGAGAACCTGGTGGTTGGCCTGCTGTTCATAGGCGCCTTGGCGCTCCTCGGGGCTGGCGCAATTATCTTCGGCAGGCTGGCGGACAGGTGGGGCCGGGTAAGGACGTTTAGGCTGGGCCTGGTGGGGGGCCTCGCCGCGCTGGCTGTGCTCAACGTGGCTCTCCACGTGGGCCTCGGCCCGGTTGAGGCCATAGCCGTCACGGCGCCCCTCTTGTTCCTAACGTCGGCGATTGGTCCCAGCATACTTGCGCTGATAGGAGACGAGGCCGACATTAGGTACAGAGGCACTGTGATGGGTATATACAGCGTGGTGCTCGGCCTCGGGATCGGCTTCGGTAGCCTGCTCAGCGGCATGGTTGCCACCGTGTTCCGCTCGTCGGAGATAAACGGCCTCGCCGCCGCGGCCTTGGCGGTCTACGCCTCAATGACGGCGGTGCATATAGCGCTGAGTCGGACGTATAATCTGGCAATTAGGGACACCGCCGCCATTAGGGCCGGCTGAGAGGTCCGCCGCTTAGATTTATATAGTTGGGGAATCTCCTCCACGATGCTGGGGTGTGTCTCGAATACTACAGAGAGCTGATTAGGGAGGGCCGGCTGAGGGTGGTCGACGGAGAGGCGGCGCGTTGCCTGTCTCCGCTTTTCGAGAGGAGTGTCGCAGTGGGGGAGGAGGTGTCTCTCGCAGAGCTCTACCCAAGGCCCAGCCCACACCGCGTGTTTAACAACTCGCTCGAGTTGCTGAGGGGGGGCTGGCCCACGCCTCTTCTCAAAATCTCGGAGGGCCCCGGGGAGGCCTATGCGAAGCTGGAGTGGTTCAACCCCTTCAGCGCCAGCGTCAAGGACAGGACTGTGTACTACCTACTGAAGTCTGTGGAGGGTGACAGAGTTGTGGAGGTCTCCAGCGGAAACGTCGCCGTCGCCCTCGCGGCGCTTGGCAACGTGCTGGGGAAGAGGGTGAAGATCTACATCCCGACGGCGGGGAGGTACGTCGTCCCCCTCCTCAACTACCTAGGCGCCGAGTGGCAGATACTCGACGTCTCGATGACGGTGGAGGCGCTGGAGCACCTGGAGAAGGACATTAGGGAGGGGGCGGTGCACCCAAACCAGTTCGGCAACGACCTCAACTTCGTTGCCCACCTCAGGACGGCGGCTGAGATAGACTGGCAACTCGCCGCGCTGGGGAAGAAGCCCGACTACATAATTGCGGGGATCGGCACCTCGGGCCACGCCTCGGCCCTCGGATTCTACTTCGGCGTGAGGTACGGCACCAAGCTGGTGGCCGTGCAGCCGAGGGACTGGATTCCGGGGATTAGGAGGGTGGAGACAGGCATGAAGTGGATTAAATTAGTCGAGGCCGAGATTGTGGATATCTCTCTAGAGGAGGCCCTTAGGGGGGTTAGGGACTTCGCCAAGAGACACGGCCTCTTAATTGGGCCAAGCGCGGGGGCCGTCTACAGCGCTTATCTAAAAAACCCCTACAGGGGGATCTCGGTGTTGGTGTTTCCCGACAGCTTATTCAAATACACGCCTCTACTGGAGCAACTCAGCGTTTAGGATCCCTGAGCTTCAGTACTATCAGCTCCGCCTTCCTTCCGCCGCACCCATCCACGGTGATGGTCCCCGCTACTTCGTAGTTTAGCAACAGTTTGTCCATGTCGGGGCCCGGGGACTTGATCCGTATCGTGCGCAAGTCTATATCCACGTCGCCGCACGTGAGGCAGATCCCAATAGCCTTATCTAGCGCATTGGAGGCGCAGATATACCTCGCGCTTGGCGCC
>NZ_JBMFKV010000162.1:0-4283 GCF_049971835.1 Pyrobaculum sp. | reverse complement strand
CTAGGGAGGGTTGCAGGTCCGTGGTCCAGTCGGCGGTGGAGAAATTCGGCGGCGTTGACGTTTTGGTTAACAACGCGGGGCTGGGGCTCTACGTGGCTGAGATGAGCGCGGCGGGTGGCTACGTGAGGGCCCTCGCCGAGAAGAGCACCGCCGCGGCTGGCGGAGGCTGAGGGGAGGATCGGCGCCGCCGACTTCTACCCCTACATCGAGGAGGCGGATTTATACGAGCTTTTTGTTATGGGCAGGCCCAGGATTGTGAAGATAGGCGCCTCTATAGACCACTTCGACGGAGGCGAAGAGGACCTCTGGCGCGCCGTCGACGCCCTTAGGACAGACAAGCCGTGGTACGCCTATCTCTACCTGGCGGTAGACGCCACGGGGCCGGGCTTGTGGAGACTGGCAGACCACCTCCCGGAAGAGGGCTGGCGCCACCTAAAAGAGAGAGACATATACGGAGCATACGAGCTGGCGAAAGACAACGACCGAGGCGGTCTAATACTGTTAATGATACCGTAAACCCCCTTCCCTATCCCCTACATAATTCTTAACTCGCAACCGTACGCACTACCTGAATCAGGTATTATGTTTCTACACCCATGGATCTGTAGTAGCCTCCCCCGCCTCCCGCTAGGGCTCCGGGAGGCGAAGCTGTGCTTAAAAACGCAATGCCGAGGGAGCGGCGTCAACCCTCCGGGCGGCCCCGTCCCGGGAATCACCCGGGATCCCCAGGCCCCCGGGGAAGCCCGGAGAGAAGAGGGGGTAATACCCCCTCGCCTCCCTTCACCACGAGGAAGGTCCCATCCTCAAGCAGACGCAACACCGCTACACTATGATACCCAAATAAAAGCAAATTTGCCAAGCCATAAAGCCCACATCGGCGCAAAGTTGCTTAAATAACTACCAACACGCGGCGCCGCATGCCCACGCAGAGCCACTTAGATAAGGAGGAGGTAATAGAAGAGTTCACGAAATCTACAGCATATTGGCTTAGCAAAACACTCCGGGAGATATGGTGGGGTAGACACCAAAATTAACTCGCCTAATGAGAGAATTGATGGCGTTAATCACATACAAGCAACATACGGACCACTATATAATCTATAAGGCGTACTACTAGCACACAGAGAACCATCGCCGAAACGTGCTGAGAAATTATCTGGTTAAGAGATGTGGACGAAGCCTGTAGGCCGATAAACCCTAGGCACCGGCAAATATTATGTAAACAATTACATGACCACTGCGGGGGTACACGATACCTTTAGAAGTGGATATAACCGCAACGGCGCCTATGAGCTCTATTGAAGAGGTGGAGATTCTCAAGAGGCGGGGCTTGGCTATGCTAGGGTACGCTAGGGGGGCGCTGGGCAGAGGCCACTACGACCTCGCTATGTTCTTCAGCGAGCAGGCGCTTCAGCTATTCATAAAAGCCGTGGTTTTAATGCTGTTGGGATACACGCCGAGGACTCACGGCATTAAAGAGTTGCCGGGGGTTGTTGCAACGGCGTTGTACGAACTAGGAAAGGAAGACGCCGCGGTGAAAATCGCCGAGGCCTCACGCCGCCGCAGACGGGAGCCTGCAACTCTGGAGGAGGCCTACATTACGTCACGCCACCTTGCGAGGGAATTTGAAAAAGTAGAGGCAGAAAAAGCGCTGGAGACAGCAACGGATTTGAAAAAACTTTGAAAGAGGTGGAGGACGACGTCTTCAAGTGACATAGTAGCCAGACACCAGGCGGAGAGGCTTAAGAAGTTGCTCAGGTGGCGTGAATACGCCCCGCTTGTCGCAGAGGCAGTAAAGGAGGTCCTCGGCGGCGCCGAGGTGTACGTCTTCGGCTCGGCCGCAGAGGGCAGGCTGACCGCCAGTAGCGACATAGACATAGCCGTGGTGGTAGACGAAGTCCCTAAGAGCGCCTTCGAGAGGGCGGGGATAGTCCTCGAGATAATTGAAAGAGCCGAGAGACGCGGACTACCCAGCGGCTACCCCCTAGAAATACACCTAATGACGAGGAGAGAGATGAGACGGCTTCAGGCTAAATACGTCAAAATTGAGACGGCACAAGCCACAAACACCTCGTAAAACCAGAGTGGCGGAACCTGCCCAACACGGCGTAGCGCCCCGGCTCTAGCCGGACTCCGCCTACCCTACGGCTGGGGGATCCAACTCACGCAAGAGGAATTTCCGAGTTAGATTCCACACAGCGGTGCGCTGAGGGAGGTAGACCTACTCTTATCTAACACGGCAGAGTGCTAGATGTGCGTCTTGAGGTGGCAGTGGAGTATTTAAAGAGGGCCGGGGAGTACCTAAAGGCGGCTCAAAGGCTTATAGACGAGGATTTACACAACGCCGCCTCTGTAAACGCCGAGACAGCCGCCCAGCAACTTGTAAAAGCTTCACTATTAAAGCTTGGTGGTAGATCCCCCCCGGAACTCGTGCCGCTACTCCTCGGTTTAGTTGCTAAATATTTATGCGGCGAGGCGGCTGACTTCGTGGCTCAGTACCGGCGGGAGCAAGTGACGCCATGGGACACCCGGGCCCTGGGCAGTACGGCGTGCCGGGCGTCGACAGAGAAAGGGCCGAGATAGTTGTAAATACCGCCGGGGCTGTGGTAGATCTTATAAAGAGGTTGCGGATCCGCTGAAGCGTATTGAGGCCATAAAGCAGTGGGGAAAATCGCTGAGGCAATACTGCCGACGCTTAGGAAATACGGCGTCGAGCAGTACGCCCTTGGCTCAGCCGTGCTGGAAGAGTCGTAGGCCCCCAGCAATTTAGATATTCTCCTGTTTGTAGAGGAAGGGGGCCTCCACAGCGTCAAGGCGGTTGCTCTGGCTGAAGCCGAGGCACTCCTCGGAGAGGTGGCCTACCTCTTCGACATAAAGAATATACGGAGAAAAGCCGCAACACGTCCGGCTTCTAAAAAGCGCCGCTAAGCTCAGCTGAGGCCGGCCGCGGTCTCCAACGCGCACAGCCCCAAGCCGTGGCTGAAGCCGCGGCTTGGCTTACAAGCTGGTTGCAGAGCTCTTTATACCTCTCCACCGCCTTTGCCCGCTGACCGCGATCTAGGCGCCCCGCCCCCGCGGCGGTTTTCCCTCCACTGCCTCGGCCGCGGCCTCTACTATCCTCTCCACGTAATCCACCTCATCCCTAACCTGCGCCGCCGTGAGCCTAGCCTCGTGGAAGCCCTCTACGTGGAGAAACCACGCGCTTTTCCACCAAAGCTTAAACTCCCTTCCCCTCTTCTCTGCGATCTTATCCACGGCAGAGAAGAGGAGGGTGGCCGTCCACCTGCCCATCTCCCCAGCCTTCTCCGCTTCGTCAAGTCCCAGGGCGACGGCCAGCGCCTTCACCGCCTCCTCAGCCGCCTTGTACAGCTTCTCGCTGGCCTGCACCGGATCCTTGTCGACTAACTCCCTCCCCTCCTCCAGATATTTAACAGAAAGCTCTAAATGCGCAGGAGCGCGCCTAGGAGGATCCAGCCCCAGCGACCTGGACAGCAGATCCACTAAATCCACCCCCCTCCTCTCCGCCTCCTTAAGTAGGGCAATCGGAATCTCCACATTTGCAATTACGCCACAGTTTTAAAAACTTGGCTACTCCAAACGGTGGCGGCACTAGGCACTGCGCCGAACAAAAATACTACTATCGCCACGAGTTGCCATCCCCCACCCCGACCGCCAGAGGCGCCGCTTAAGTGATCTGCAAATCCGTCAAGATCGACAAACATCATGAGAAGGCTGTGGCACTTGCCAAGACTCGTGGTGTATAAACTGGCTCATTAGGAAGCTGGGGTAGAGATGAGGACGTTGTTTGTGATATTGAAGCACCGCAGGTCGAGGGCGGCGGCCGACGACGGATCTACCGCCTGGCTGGCTCTGGAGAGTTGCTGGAAGTTCAACGACGCCTCAGTCCAGTACACGGCTTATAGACTTGGAGTCCCCTCTCCACTCACAACGAGGAGTTTAGAAAGACGGTCACACAATAAGGGGCCCGCAATCTACTAAACTACCACGCAGTACCAGGTCTATGTTAATAACGCCCTAGAACCCGCCGGCCCTGCCCCCTTAATCCCCCATTATTGATAAATTTCAAGCCGCCGTAGCTCCTGCAGAGGCGGGGTTGCGAGCAACCTTACGCCTTATTGGTAACCTCACCCACCACCCGCCTAACTACCTGGCTGGGCTACATTTGGAGTCCGTGGCTCCATCGAAGGCGAGTTACAAACAGCAGATTTGTATGCCGGACGCCTAACCACCTCTCAAGCCTAAGCGTTCAGATCGCCTCCCGC
>NZ_JBMFKV010000161.1:0-4292 GCF_049971835.1 Pyrobaculum sp. | reverse complement strand
CGAATAAACTTTTTAAGCTAGCCCAAAGGTGTACAGCACCTCTGGTTGTTTCCTGTCTTTTAAACATAAATATCTGTAATCCATAAGAATCTATGAGTGTGAAAAAAGACAGGATAAACATCGCCGTGGCTAGGGAGGTGGCTGAGGACTTGGCAAAAACCGCGGAGTCCATGGGCTACACCCAGTTCGCCCTGGCTAATCAGATACTCAGCATCGGCCTAGCGCTGATGAAGGAAGGCTTCTCCGTCCAGCAGATCAGGGACATAGCCACCTTCTACAAAGTGATGACAGAGCTTGAGACCGTCCCCATCCCCGGCCGCCTCCTGGACAGAATGGTTGTGGAGATGTTCAAGATGAATAAAGAGACGGCATTGGCGGTTTGGTGCGAAGCTGGGAAGATGATAGCGGGGTACATAAAGGCTGTGTTCGGCTCGCTGGAGAACGCGGCGTATTTCGCCAGGTACCTCGCCAACGTCGTCCCGGCGAGGAGGTTCGAGATAAAGGCCGAGGGCGGGGAATTCACAATAGACACGATAGGCGTAGGCTACGGCATAGAGAGCGTGGAGGTGACGGCATCGGCGGTTAGATGCATGCTGGAGGACTTGGGCTACGAAATAGTGGACATAGTGACGGCGCCCGGAATTCTGAGGGTGAGGGCTAGGAGGAGGTAGTAGCCTACTATTAGTAATAAAGATTTTTAAATGATGCGCCCGTTGGCCCGTGATTCCGAGGATTGTTATATCAGCCCCCCGTGGGATGTCAGGCAAGACCATTGTAACCCTTGGCATTTTGTACGGCCTCGCCCGCAGAGGGCTGAGGGTGGCGCCCTTCAAGGTGGGGCCCGACTACATAGACCCCTCCTACCATAGCCTTGCCGCCGGGGTGGCTGGCAGAAATCTCGACGTGGTGTTGATGGGCGAGGATGGGGTGAAGAGGAGGTTTGTGAAGTACGCCGCTGGCGCCGACTTGGCCGTGGTGGAGGGCGTGCTCGGCCTCTACGACTCGGTAGACGGCGTCTCCGAGTTGGGCTCCACGGCGCAGGTAGCGAAGTTGCTCAAGGCCCCGGTGGTGGTGGTGCTAAACGGCGAGAGGGTAAACAGGACGCTACGCGCCGTCGTCAGAGGCCTCAAGGCTTTTGACCCCGGCGTGGACGTGGCCGGCGTAATATTGACAAACGTCACCCCCAGGCAGGCGGAGAAGCTTGTCAAGGCCCTCCCCGAGGAGGGCGTGGAGATCCTCGGCGTCGTGCAGAAGTCGAAGAGGGTGGCCGAGGCCTTCGCTTACCGGCACATGGGCCTAGTCCCCACCGGCGAGAGAGTCGACGCCGGCGGCTTATTGGAAGTGTTGGAGAGCTACGTGGTGCCGCATCTCGATCTCGACGGGATTTTGTCTATCGCCAAGAGGGCTGGGGAGCTGGACGAAGAACCCGATCCCGATACCCCAGCAGGCGGCAACTGCAGGGTGGGTATTATAATGGACCGCGCCTTCACCTTCTACTACCCAGAGCTCCTCGAGGCCGCGGCGTCGGTGGGGAAGCCTGTCTTCATAAATTCGCTGAGGGATCAAGCGTTGCCGCCGGTTGACCTCGTCGTGGTGGGTGGCGGATTCCCCGAGGTGCTGGCTGAGGAGCTGGAGCGGAACAAGCCCTTTAGAAAAGCCCTCCTGAGCTATGTGGAGTCGGGGGGGAGGCTGTACGCCGAGTGCGGAGGCCTTATGTATATGACCTCCTCTATAATTATCGACCGTAGCGAGTACGAGATGGTGGGCGCCATAGACGCCGTCACGGTGATGCTGGACAGGCCGGTGGGCAAGGGATACGTCTGGGGGCAGGTGGTGGGGGACACCCCCGTGGCGCCCCGGGGGACGAGGCTGGTGGGCCACGAGTTCCACTACTCTAAGATTATCTTTAGGGAGAAGCCGAATCTCGTCATTAAGCTGGAGAGAGGCGTGGGAGTGGGAGGGGGTTGGGACGGCGTGGTGAAGTACAACATGCACGCCCAGTACCTACACATCCACCCCTACACATACAACGTCTTGGCGGCGCTATGCCGATCTACGTAGTGGGGGCGGGCCCCGGCGACCCGAGCCTGCTAACGGTTAAGGCAGTGGAGTTACTGCGTCAAGCAGACGTCGTAGCCTACGGCGATCTCGTGCCTGAAGAAATCGTTACGCTTTACGCTCCAAGCGCCAAGAGGGTGAAAATTGGACACAGAAAAGAAGAACATGATACGATAGTGGAACAGTTAATAGAAGAGGCTAGGGATCGGAATGTTGTGATTCTGAAAAATGGAGATCCCTCTATCTTTGGCAGAGGAGTACAGATATGTAAAAAAGCCGAAAATAGGGGAGTGTCCTGCCAAATAGTGCCGGGCATCAGTGCCTTTACGGCAGCTGCAGCGTTGTACAAAATAGAGCTTACAGACGGCGTATCGCTAAGACATATAGCTCTCTTCTCTTTTCCTCATTTTAACTCAGAAATCCTTAACAAGGTTGCAGCAGACACCGCCGTAATTTTTATGATGGGCGAAAGACTAGATATGGTAAAGACAGCTGTAATACAAAATTGTGAGAAAAATGTTGAAATATATATATGTTATGCAATTACAATAGGGGGAGGTTGTATTAAAATAGTTAATGTAGATGAATTAGATAAATTCCAAGGAGTAAGACCTTTGTTGATAATTATTCGTAAGTGTAAACATACATAGCGGAAGGATCGTAGTTTTCTTTTCAGGTTACATAATTACTCAAAATAGAGTAATGATCCTTTTATACTACTCTTAAGTAGAGGTGGCATGCCAGTGAAATGCCCGGGGGAATACAAGGTTGATGATGTTGTTGTAATATTAGACGAGGAGTGTTTTATGCAAAATCCAGAGGCGTGGAATGAGAAAGTAGCAGAATGGCTAGCGCGTGAGTTAGAGGGAATACAACAAATGACAGATGATCATTGGAAAGTAGTTAAGTATCTCAGAGAGTACTGGGAAACCTACGGCGTATGTCCGCCTATAAAGATGTTGCTAAAAGAAACAGGAAACACGCTTGAAAGAATATACCAGCTCTTTCCCTCAGGCCCTGCAAACGGCGCTTGTAAAATAGCTGGTGCGCCTAAGCCAACAGGTTGTGTGTAAAACTGCGCTTTTTTTGTAATCTATGAAAAAAATTATTGTCCTTGGGGCAGGGACTGGTGGAATGATAGTTGCAAATAGCTTAGCCAGAGATTTGCGCAGAGAAATTGTAAAAGGGGAGGTTGAGTTAATGATTTTCGACAAATCAAAAACTTATTATTTTGAAGCAGGATTTGTGCCGTATATAGCTGGGGCATTTGATGAGGAAGATCTTATATATGATAAAACTAAAATACTTGATCCTAAAATTAAAACCTTTTTGGGAGATGAAGGTAATATAGCTAAAATAGATTTAAGAAACCGAACAATTACTACGGCAAAGGGGAAGAGCTATACATACGATTATTTGGTCATAGCTCTTGGGTGTTCCTACGAGCCGTCGCTGGTGCCGGGTCTCCTTGACGATTATCATACTTACTATACCTTCGAAGGTGCTAAGGAAGTAAGAAAACTACTACAAGAATTCACAGGCGGCACAATAGTACAGCTTTTAGCAATGCTTGACGTATCAATGAAATGTCCAATAACCTCCGGCAAGACGCCTCTTTTGATAGATTCATATCTAAGCAATGTAAGGATGCTGAAGGGGAGGTACAAGATAATTGTGGCGACTACGCAAGATCACCTACACGCCCAGCCTGAGGTCAATAAAGTACTGGAAGAAATGTTAAAAATCCGAGGCATGGAGTACATCTACGAATTTGAGCCAGAGCGAGTAGATGCTAAAAACAAGGTATTGATATCTACTAAAGGTGAAAAGATAAAATACGACCTACTTATAACAGTACCTCCACATCGAGGGCCTCGAGTCATAGGGGACTCCGGCATAGGGAATCCCTTTAATTTAGTACCGGGCGATAGATATAATCTGACGTACAGAAAAGGGAAAGAACATTACGACGATGTGTTTATCGTAGGCGATGTCGCCGACATTGGCGTTACCAGAGCCGGCTCGGTGGCGCACTATGAGGCAATTGTGGTTTCTCACAACATTGCTAGCGAAATTAAGGGCCACGGCGATAAGTGGATCTTTTACGGCGAGACTATCTGTCCCTATCTAGGTGCTGTGTATTCCCCAGCTGAGAAAGGCGCGGCGTGGATGCCCTGGTGGACATATGTAAAAAACGCAAGGCCGTTTATAGGCAATAGATGGGGCTGGTATTT
>NZ_JBMFKV010000160.1:0-4366 GCF_049971835.1 Pyrobaculum sp. | reverse complement strand
CAGACGCACAACAAGCACTACGCAGAATAATGGAAATATACGCACAAAACACAAGATTCATACTACTAGCAAACTACATCAGCGGGATTATCGAGCCTATCCAGTCCCGTACTGTAATGGTCAGGTTCTCCCCCCTCCCCAAGGAGGCGGTTTTTACACGGCTCCGCTACATAGCCGAGAACGAGGGGGTTAAGATCTCCGACGACGCCCTGGAGACGATATATGAATTCACCCAGGGCGATATGAGGAGGGCTATAAACGCCCTGCAGATAGCCGCCTCTGTAGATAAGGAGGTGACTGAGGAGGTGGTGGCCAGAGCCCTAGGCATGGTGAGCCCCCGGCTTTTGAGAGAGGCTCTTCACGAGGCTGTGAGGGGGAGTTTTGGAAAAGCCGCCACTCAGATATATGGATTCGTGGTGGACGGCGGTGTCGGCGAGCTGGAGATTATAAAGCAGATACACAGAGAGGTGCTGAGGCTAGACGTGCCGGAGTATGTAAAACCAGAGCTTGCCTACATAATAGCCGAGGCTCACTACGCCATCTTGAGGGGGGCCCATGGGCTTACACAGATCTACGGCGCGCTTGCAAAAGTTAGGAAACTTCTAAGGTCTGGGTAGCTACACCTGTCCCAAAACCAGTCTCGTGTTATAAACGAAAGATTTTTATACCCCAGAAAAGCTTATAAACACGCCATGTCCGGCACTAACCCCACGTCCTCGGGCAAGCCTCTTAAACTCCGCATTAACCGAGATAGTGAGGGGTATTTAAGTCTTGTCACAGACACCGGCGAGGTATACCGATGCCCCATCTGCGGGAATGACAAATTCGTATACAACTACGAGAAGGGTGAGGTGGTGTGTATAGTATGCGGCGCAGTAGTCCAGGAACAGCTCCTCGACCTGGGGCCGGAGTGGAGGGCCTTTACCTCAGAGGAGAAGGGCCAGAGGGCCCGCACCGGCGCCCCCCTCACGAGACTCATTTCAGAGGCTCTAACCACGGTAATAGACTGGAGAGACAAAGACGTATCTGGGAAAGAGCTCGACATTAAGAGAAAGCTAGAGGTCATTAGGCTAAGGAAATGGCAGACGAGAGCCAGGGTACAGACGTCGTACGAGAGAAACTTCATACAAGCCGCCCAGGAGCTAGAGAGGCTGAGGAGCTCCATGGGCATACCAAGGCCCTGTATAGAACAGGCGCTGGAGATCTACAGACAAGCCCTAGAGAAGGAGCTAGTCAGAGGGAGGTCTGTAGAGGCCATGGCAGCCGCCGCCCTCTACATGGCCTGCCGTATGATGAAGATGCCAAGACCTCTAGACGAGCTAGTTAGGTATACAAAAGCGTCAAGGAGAGAGGTGGCTAGGTGCTACAGACTCCTCCTCAGAGAACTAAATGTAAAGGTGCCTATAAGCGACCCAATTCTCTACATCTCGAGGATCGCGGAACAGTTAAAACTCAGCGGTGAGGTGATCAAGTCTGCAATAGACATACTTCAGAAGGCGAAGAAAGCCGGCATAACCGCCGGTAAGGATCCAGCTGGCCTCGCCGCCGCCGCGGTGTACATCGCCTCTCTGATGCACGGCGACAACAGGACTCAGAAAGACTTCGCGGTGGCCGCCGGAGTCACAGAGGTCACAGTCAGGAATAGGTACAAAGAACTAGCTAAGGCACTCAACATCAAGGTACCCATAAAGTAGGTATTTTTTAAAAACTCCCCCATCTAGGTCTGCAGTGTTAGCTGACATAGTGATAGAGGCCGCAGAGAAGCCTTTCAACGGCGGCCACGTGGTGATCAAATTAAAGACCCCCGTCCTCGAACTCGGAGAGAGAGAACTCGCAACTCTCAAAAACGTCATAGATAACGTAGTGAGGTACATGAAGGCCGAGTTCTCCCCGGAGGGTTTTAATATCTACATCAAAGATCAGGAGGTGCATGTAATACCTCGTTGGTGTGGGGATGTAAATGTGGCGTTTTTTGGCGGCATAAAGGTGATTCCATTAGCCCCCAGTGACGTATATGAGAGAGTTATTGAAAAATGTTGCCATGAATCTAACGCTTGAGGCCATATCCTCGGCGGTAGTACTAGCTATAGGCGTTTTCTTAGCCCAGAGAATCCACCACGACTACAAATTAGTTACGATTTTTAAAAATTATCCGTTGCCACAGTCAGTAAAGAGTAATAGTATAATCGACTTAGATAAACTATATATATTTATTCAGAACTTCAAATACAAAGTAGAACCTAAAGGCGTTCAGTTAAATGTAGAGGGCAACCTCATAAAGATCTTATCTGGCGTAGGCGAGGTAGACATAGTACTCGAGGCGTGGGGATATCTAGATATGTATAGAGTTCGCAGAGTGATTAAGGTTGTGGAGTAGTCACGTCCGTAAGATTTGTCTAAGGAGCATTAGTATCTGGATGTCCCACACCACAAGAAACGCATATACCAGCGCTATTCTCAGCGATAGTAAAGTAAAGGAGAGGAGTAGACCTATAACGTCTATGAGCAGTATGAGCCCCACTAGGATGAAGGCGACCTCGGCCTCCTCAACTATGCGGATAATTAATGCAGATATTGCCATCAACAAGACGCTCACTAGCAGAACCGCGTCGATGGTGGATGTAGTAAAAAACACGACGAGCGATAAGAAAAGCTTAAACACAGCCACCGTGGCTAAGGCTCTGTGCACCAGCAGATGGATAGCACCGGTAAATAAGCTTGTTGCGTGTGAAGATTTATAAATAGGTCAATAAAGGGACTTGATGACCGAGGCGCCGAAGCCGCTTGTGAAAATACCTGCGAAGATAGCCCAAGGCGGCGTGACTAGGTGGAAGACCGGCAGAGGCTACTCCCTTGAGGAGCTACGCGCAGTGGGTATAAACGCAGATCAGGCAAGGTTGCTGGGAATCCCGGTGGACGAGAGGAGGAGATCCTCGTGGCCTCAGAACGTGGAGAATCTACGGAAGTGGCTTCTCGACGTGTTGGAGGGCAAGATCGCGCCGCCTGAGCCGTCGTATCCAAAGCTTGTGGAGATAAAGCGGAAGCGCGGGAGGGCGTACAGAGGCTTGACCTCCGCCGGTAGAGCGTCCAGAGGGCTAGCCTCTGTGAAGCTTAGAGAGACTCACAACTACAAGTTCAAGAAGAAGGCCAGGGAGAGGGCGTTGAAGAAGAGGCACGAGGCGACGAAGGGATTAGGAAACGTGTTGAGAATATCAAAAATTATAAACCGGAAGTAGCTACTTAAACTGTCTCAAGTTCTCTATTACCTTTTCAATACTCATAGTAGTTGTCGCAAGTGGTATGTGACTTCTCTTTGCAATCTCCACGGCGAGTTGGTCGACGGCGTCGGGCTTCAGCCCGTGGAGTACCACAAGCGACGGCTTTACACTTAGGACAGAGGACATGGACTTTATTGCTATTATCGGAGAGCGGCCGGTGGATACCTTTGTAAATATCGCTGCGCGTTGAGTCGTGCCTCCATATAGCCGGACATACTCGGCGGCGGGCACCTCCAGCACAAGCTTGACACTGTCGACAACTGTGTAGCCGTGTATATCGAGGCCCGGGGGTGGGCGGACCACAACCTCCGCTCCTATCGCTTGTAGAAAAGCCGAGGCTGGTACAGGCTCTGAGAATTCCCGCATATCGAGCACCGCTACCCAGAACTTTTCTTTTAATAACTGACGCTCGAGGAGGTTTATAACCATGCCGCCCCTCTCTAGATCTGTCTCTATTAGAGCCTGTACAAATTTCTTAACGAATCTAGAGCCTGGGAACTTCCTACGGCCCGACTCGTAGTCGCTAATAACGCTGGGGGATGTGTTTAGCCTAGTCGCTATGGCGGTCTGCGTAAGTCCAAAAATAAGTCTCCACTTCTTTATAGCCTCCCCGGGATTATCCGAGACTATTATGTCGCCAGCTATGTATATGGCTACGTGGTGATGACTCACGTCTATATGTAATATGTGATTTTTAATTTTTACTTTTTGGCTAAACGCCGAGGGAGGCATGTGGTGTGGAGGTATAAGATTTAAATTAGGGGTTTTCTATAGGCGTGCTTAGTAAGGAAGAGTTGCTTGAGAAAATCCGTGAAGTAAATTCTCGAATTGACGAGGTCCAGAGACAGATAGACGAAACCACTAGCGAAATAAACAATAAAAGAACTCTGCTGGAGGAAATCCGGAAGGAGCTTGCCGAGGTGAGGTCGCATATTGAAGGCGCTAGGGGGCGGCTTCAGAAAACTAGAGAGTTGATAAGCTCCCTAGTGGAGAGAAAGAGTCAAATAATAAACCAGATAAGAAATCTTAGGAATGAATTACTGCAAATGAATATAACTATGCAGAAGTATAGAGAAAAACTAGTTATC
>NZ_JBMFKV010000159.1:0-4390 GCF_049971835.1 Pyrobaculum sp. | reverse complement strand
GCCCCTAAAGGGCTCAAGTCTTTTAGCCACGCTTTCCAACTTTTTCAAATTAACGTTGTCAGTGTATAGAACAACATCTGCTCTGCTTAAAACAGCCAAGGCGTCTGGAGTTAGCACGTCGCCTGCGGCATCTATTAGGTACACCCCCTGGAGATCTGGCTCGGGGACAAGCATGTCAAATCTTAATCTGTGGAGGAGGCGCCTCCCCCCGCCGGGCACCATGTAGCTTTCAATGAAGCCGCGCCTCCTAAGCGCCACCAGAGCCGCCCTCAGAGTTCTCGTAGCCAGCCCCGTGCCCCTAGCCAAGTCCTCAAAAGTAAACCAGCTCTTGCCGTGGTACACCATTTCAAAAGCCATGTAGTAAAGCACAAGCCTCTGCGCCGGCGTGAGCCTCATAGACTCCACCATGCATCCGATTTATAACTTTAATCTCTTTTACACAGAAGCCGCGGCCTCCGCCGCCCAAAGGGGGCAAATTCCATTCCCCCGTCGCCCTACCCCCCTGCTCTGCTACTTATCGGCTACCGCCCCGCAGACGGGGCAGTCGGGGTTGCGCTGGAGCTCTATCGTGTCGAAGGCCATGTGTCTGAGGTCTACTACCAGTAGCTTCCCAGCCAGCGCGGGGGATCCCAGCGCCGTTCTGAAAACCTCCAGCGCCATTATTGAAGAAACTACGCCGACGGCCGGCCCCAGGACGGGGCAGAACCCCGCGGCGCACGCAGGCAGTGTTTTAAACCGCCCAAACAAATCCTCGAGGCAGGGCGTCTCGCCTGGAATTACCGTGGTGACGTGGCCGTACCACTCCTGAACCGCCCCGTGTATCAAAGGCCTTCTCCGCCTCACGGCGGCGGCGTTCACCACATGCCTCGACGCCCAGTTATCCAAGGCGTCTACCACAACGTCAACCTCCCCCACGACCCGCTCTGCGAGGTCTGGAGATATGGCCTCTGCAATAGGCACCACCTCAACCTCGGGATTCACCGCCGACAAAACCCTCGCCGCCACCTCGGCCTTGGGCCTCCCCACGTCGTCGGTGGTGTAGAGAATCTGCCGGTGTATATCCGAAAGCGCCACAGTGTCGAAATCCACGAGGACCAGCCTCTTGAACCCCCCGCCTGCCACGTAGCGGGCCACCAAGGTGCCCAGGCCCCCCACGCCGAACACAGCCACGGAGGTCTTTCTAAGCCTCTCCTGCCCCTCCTCGCCTATTACCGGGATCTGCCTGCTGTACCTATCAAGAAGCCTCATCCCCCTTAAAATAGGCGGTTGCCAATAGCCAGAGGCCGACCAGCGCCATCACCGCCTTTTTGAAGAAGGAGGCGCCGGCCGCGGGGGACAGCACCGCCACCACCAGCAACCCCAGGAGGGCTAGCCTGAGGGCAGAGAAGAAGCCCATAGGTATTGAGACGTCATAAAGATATATAATTTGTGGTTTGGGAGGGGGTATTATGGATATCCTGGAGCTGTTGAGGAAGCGGGTGGTGGTTGGCCACAGGGGGTTCCCCGCGAGGGAGTTGGAGAACACCATCCCCTCGATAGAGGCGGCGGTTAGACACGGCGCCGATGTGGTGGAGGTGGACGTCCAGACCACGGCGGACGGCGTGGTGGTGCTCAGCCACGACGACACGCTGGAGCGCACCTTCGGCGTGCCCCTCAACGTGAGGACATCCACGTGGGATGAGGTGAGGAGGGTGGAGAAGGGCCGCTACCGGGTGCCCACGCTGAGAGAGGCCATCGAGGCCGTGGCGGAGCGCGCCGGGCTCTTCGTCGAGGTGAAGCACCCCGAAGACGCCGCCGCCGTGCAGAGAGTAATTAGGGAGGCCGGCGCCGGGAGGTGGGCGGCCGTCATCAGCTTCCACGACGACGCTCTAAAAGCCGTGGAGGGCTACAAGGGGCTGGTATACGCCAAGCCGCCGGGCCGCGTGGTAGACGCAAAGAAGCTGGGGTGCCACATAGCCCTTCCCCGCTACCCCCTCGCCACAGAGAAGGCCATAGCCCTCGCCCACAAGCTGGGTCTATACGTCGTGGCTTGGACTGTCAACGACCCCACAACCGCGGCGGAGCTCTGGCGGAGGGGGGTAGACGGAGTCGCCACAGACGACGTGGAGAAGATAAGAGATACAAAGCTGCGCTGACAGCCGCCGGCCGACCCGAACGCAATCCGGCGAACTCCTTACGCCGGCTGAAGGGTGTGGATGTGTAGTATTTTTTATACCCCTCCGATTCTCACCTGTGATGTGTGGGAGACCTCGCCTGATCTGTGAGGAGTTTGCCGAGTGCTGACGGTCGCTACGCCTCTGTAAAGTTTTCCGGTTATGTACCACAGTGTATTGATAAGTGCCGGTAGTTGGCTCCAATCGGGCACAACGGCCGCTTGCTGTGTGTCTTCTGGGATGTCGAAAATCGTCGAGAAGCAGGTGTAAGGTGCTTGAGGCTTGTGGTGAGTTTGTACAGCTAGAAGGCGGGCCGGTAGCTAAAGAGTCGAGACTTATTGAGTTCCGGCCTCGAGCTGAGGTTTCTTATACCCCCGCCACGGGGGCCGCTGTCCACCAGACCTACTCAGTCTGGTCTCTTCTCCTCTCGTCTCTTTGGGAGAAGGATAGTGAAACGAGCTACCTCGCCGCGTCCCCAGCCTCCTGCGATAAATGTTCTCAATGTTTGAAAGCCTTAGACAAGTCGATCCTCCCGTTGCACGTCTCTAGCCTTTTAATCGCCGTAGAATATAAAGGCGCTGAGCGCCACGTACTACGTTGGAATTCTCGCGAGGCGGAGCTTTCCCGCTTATGCAAAACAACTCCCTAGGTGGGCTTTAGGCAACGGCTTGCATTCCCAATACTACCAGCAACGGGAATACGTGTTCGATATATCTACAATCTTATAAGTTTTGCCTCTTCCTGAGGCGGGGGTAGATCTTGAGGAGTATGTAGTGAGCTGTGAGAGAGGAGACGCCGGCGCTTAAGACTTGGGCCCAGAAGACCTTTGGCATTGGCCAATAGAGGACAGCCCCCAGCCCCGCGGATAACATCAGCCACAAGGCCACGTGTAATATGTCAAAAAATACTCCGTGTCTAAGGCCTAGGTATAGGGGCATTAGTAAAATGAAAAACAGCGTGGGGATAGCCGCCAGGGAAAGAGGTGGAAAGAGGTAGAAAGAGACGAAGAGAAGGACAACAATTGCCGCCTCTAAAAGCCGCCTACGTAGTTGCGGTATGCCGCGGAAGAAAAAGATTAATCCCACGAGCATAAGGTACAAACCAGCTAGGAACATCCCAGCGCCGAGTGGGTAGAAACTGCCGTCGCTGGCTAAATAGGCTAAGAGTAGGGTCCAGGTGAAAGAGGCAAGAAAAAGTATTTTGGCCAATACAGTGCGGGGGATAGTCACAATTAGCTAATTATCACCTCTGATATCAAATTAGTCTGGCCGCGCCAACTCCATACTAATTGTGAACCCAGACTGTTGCTACTTAGCGATCTTGGTGGCAGGTACATATTTGTGTTTACGACATAATAAAATGGGGAGAGAATGCAACCCAGTACACTTGGCCTACCTTCTCTAAAATACCTCCATTCGGCATACGCAGGACTAGTCGCTGGGACTGATGCACGCATTAGCCTCAGCACGACAGTTGACGGAATGGGATCAGCCCATCCCCTTATCCATCTTATTGTATATACTCCATTACTGCTAGTTATGGATACTTGGGGGGTGGCAGCGCTGATTACATCATACACTACCTTAACTCCAATTGATGCCATAGTCGCTCTATCGCCCTGTGCAAAGGTCAATAGCCAGTCTACTGCATCTAAAACCCTCCGCCCCATGGAGGACCACCAAGGCTCTTGTACAGAAGAACCGTCGTAATAAATGTAGGCCGCTTGGCTATCTACTGGCGCTGTTATCACCCACTCGGCGCCACAGATATGAAAACTGGGATCCATCTGGTTGTGAGCGAGGGATATCACAAGTTCACCGGTTCTAGCTCTTATTTCTGTTAGAATATTCACAGACGTGTTATTAATTGGGCCTAGTATTTGCAAGGTATTGTAGAGAAGTAGAGCTCCCCACTCTAAGTAGGGTAATCCGGTTCCGTAATCTATGTAGCGCGAGTGAAATGGCTCTAACCACCTGTCATATTGTATCTGGAGTCTGTTAGAAAAGCTAATAGTGACACTACTTCCAAACGCCATGTAGACTACTGAAACAGAAATTCCACCACCTTGAGAAGTAGCTTTCGACATGGCAAAGTCTCTCGGCTTTATTTGGAGAGTTTTCGAAGGCACATTGTATCTACATTGATAATCTGTGTTAATTCCAGAAACTGGGCTTATAAGAGTTGACTCGTAATATACGCCGTTTATATAATATTCAACTAGTAGCATCGGGCAGTAC
>NZ_JBMFKV010000158.1:0-4402 GCF_049971835.1 Pyrobaculum sp. | reverse complement strand
GCCCATTGCCACCAACTGCGGCTCGACGCCGTATTTCCTCTGCAGTAGTTTTAACATGTGGAGTAGAAGTGCGGCTCTGGCGCTACCGTAGAAATCTAGCTCATCAACGACTACCAAATCGACTTTTCTGAGAAAGGGCTCTATGCGGTGCCCCTTGTAGAGAGCGTGGTGGATTATTTCTGGGTTTGTTACTACAATCTTGGCCTGCTGTATCATGTAATCTTTAACCCACTTGCTGACGTCCCCGTCGTATCGCAGAACGTCTCCGTATATAACCCTCAGCGGGGCGCTCCCCCTCACGCCTATACTTAAGCCAGCTTGTTTTGCATATCTAACTATTCTTTCCAGCTGATCTCCTGTAAGCGCCTTGGTGGGGTATATCGCCAGCGCTCTAAAATCGCCGCTTATTAACCTCTCAAGGGCGTAGCTAACCCAGATTTCAGTCTTGCCGCTACCAGTCTCCGCGACGAGCACTATGTTTTGTCCCTTTAGTAGTTTTTCCAAGCCTTCTTTCTGGTGGCGGTACATCTCCCAGTCGCAGAGCTCTACTCCCCTGTTGCATAAACGCGGTAGAAGCACCCGGAATTTTACGCCCGACATTTCAGCGCTACGCTTCGGTAATGTTATTTTTACAGCTGGAAAAGTAAGACTATCCACAACCTAATTTCAAAAGTATTATATAGTTAATTCTTATGTGTATATGCTTTAATAATTTCAAGGATTTTCTCTACGGATATTTCAAGTTCTTTAGTATTAGATTAAGTTCCATTAATACATATCCTCTTCCCCTTGTATTTGATTATTGTCTTGTCCTCTAACACGATGAAGGTATCTATTTTAAAGAGGTGGATCCCCACTTTCCTCCCCTCTATTTTCAGTTTTTGGCCGAGTGGCCTAGATGTGGAGATGGCCAGGCGAAGGCTTTTAAGAGCTGGAGAGGCTAGATCCGAGGCCATTAAGAATGCTGAGAAGCAAGCCGTTAGAGGGTCTGGGTGGAGGCGGGTAAGAGGGCGGCTGAGCAGAAATTGACAAATTTTCACATAGCTAGAGTAGGGATGGGCAATTACTGAATGCAAAGACTAATCATGTATGGCATTTACTTCTTAACAGAGGGGTTCTTACTGGATCTGCTTCAGCGCCAGCTCCCTTAGCCCCTCCTCCAGGGCCATGGCACGAGCTCTATCCTCTTAAGCCGGAGCTTGACCTCGATCGCCTTCTCGACGACGTCGTGCAAGTGCTCGCCCGCCAGCACGCGCCTCACGTCGTCTGGGTTCGGCTACTTCACTGGGATGGCGAAGTTGCGATGGAGCAACGCTTGTTGCGCAAAACATGTACATGCTTTGCACAACGCCAAGAGGGTTTGTGAGGATATATTATGAAATTCTCGGCATGCAGAAAAGCGGCGTTGATACTCCGGGCGGCCCCCTCCCAGGCGCGCCGAAAGGCCAACTCAAGCCCCGTACCCCCCGGGACGCCAGGAGATCAGAATGTGCTCACATTTAGTTGAGGGCCTCTGCGCAGAATCTGTCTCTCTCGTTGGCGTAGTACCTCCACAGGGCCTCCGGGCTCGGTATGAGCTTCGCCGAGAGGCCGCCTCTGCAGTACACCTCAATGGCGAACACGGCTGGCTCGGCCGCGTCCCGCCACATGCACCACCTCTCCGGCTCGCATCCGGCCTCTGCGGCCAGCTTCAACGCGCAGTCGACCGGGGAGAGCCCGCCGCAGTCGACGCGGCGGAACTCGTCGAGGTAGTAGAGCCACACAGTTAAAAAGCCCCGGGGGGTATATATCCGTGGAGCGCATAGGCCCCTCGGCCTACCGCGTCAAAATAGGCGACAAAACCGCGGAGGTCCACCTCTTCGAGGTAGGCGCCTTCATCGTGCTGGAGGACAAGACGGTGATAGAATACGACGGGGAGAGGATATACGTCGACGGGAAGCCGACAGAGGACCAGCAGATAAAAGCCCTGGTGGAGGCGGCGATGGCGGCGGTAAGGCAGTACCCCCACGGCAATTGACACCCCTCAGCCAGAGGCCTCTTGCAACGCCGAGGCGGCCCTCTCCACGACGTCTCTAGCCCACCCCGGCGCCTCGATGGCAGCTTTTCTAGCCCTCCTCCTAAGCAGATCGATCCAGGGGAGGACTTCAAGGCCGTGTTTTAAAGACGATATGACCAGAGCCTTCCTCTTAGCTCTGCTGATGGCTACGTTTAGCCGCGCGTAGTTAATCAAAGCGTCGTGTATCTTGTCGGCCACCATGGAGTATATCACCACGTCCTTCTCCCTCCCCTGGAAGCTGTCCACGGTGGAGGCTCTGAGGTCCATGAGCTCCTCTAGATGCTCTAGACGCTCCACCTCTAACGACGCCACAGGGGGCCGCCTCAAGCCAGCCACGTCCAGAGCCTTGGTTATAAGCAGGCCCTGCGCTCTATACGTGGCTATAATCGCCACCTGCTCCGGTTGCAGGCCCAGGTCTAGAAGCCTGCGGTATAGAGCTATCGCCAAGGCCGCCTCTGCTTTGTTATAGGCGGAGTACCGCACGTAGGGGCCTCTCACCACCTCCATCCACTCCATACGCCCCTCCACGTCTATCCACGACAGAGCGCTTTCCAAAACCTCGTCTAGGGGATCCCCGCCTCTGGCCAAGACAAGCGGCTGGCCGGAGTAGGCCATCTCAAGCTCGCCTTGGTAAAAAGCCTCGTTTATATAGCTAAAGATCTCAGGTAGGCCGCGGCGCTGTCTCTTAAGTAGTATCACCTCGCCTACAGAATACGCGGCTTCTATCAACGGAGCCGACGCCTCTTGGGGCGCCCCCTCTAGATCTATGGGGGGCGGGAGCTGGCGGGAGTCCCCCAGAATCACCCTCCTAGAGCTGAAATAAATAGGCACAGCCGCCGTGGCGGTGGGTATCATAGAGGCCTCGTCAATAAAGACGTAGTCAAAAGGAGGCCATACACCCAACCTCTTCGAAAGCCTCTCGAGATCGTAGAACACGTCTAGAGAGGCTAGTTTAGTCAAAGTCATGCCGAAAACCCTAGCCTCTTTCAACAACTTCTCCAGCCCTTCCCTCCTCTGCCTCTGCAAGTCTAGGTTGATATAACGCTTTACCGTAGGGCTAACCTTCACGGGGTGGCCTATACGCGTAACATATCTACCCACTTCATTGCCGCAGAATTCCAACAGCCGCTCAATTGCGTTATCCACAGCGACGTTTGTATGTGAAGTTATGAGCACCCTCCTCCCCGCGGCGGCTAGCTCACAAGCCGCGGCCGCTATCACCGTAGTCTTGCCAGTGCCGGGAGGCCCCTCCACCACTAAATACCCGTGGGGAGGCATGGAGAGAATCCTCCTAACGGCGTCGGCCTTTTCGTGATCTAAGCCGGGCCATTTAAATCGAAATTGGGGAGGGATGCCTCTTTGCAAATTGGGACAACTCCCCGCCTCTTTTAAATACCCACAAAGCCGGGCATAGTCTCCGCTTTCCAGTATTCTAATGGCTGAGTCGTAGAGCATAGTGGGCTCCGCCAGCTTGAGCTCGCCTTCACGCGGGAAGTCCCCCTCCCTGGCTAAGAGAACTAAATTCGCCCTACAGTAATCACCTTGGCAATCCACAGATCTTACATCAGCCAAAATGCAGAGCTCTCCGTCGTAAAACAACGCGTCTTGAGGTTTGAGAGATCTGGCGTATATTGCCGGTAGCCTCCCCTCGATGGTCAACATCGCCACGTCGCCAGATTTCGAATCCTTTTGTAGACGCCCAGTCCCTATGACAGTCTTGTTCCTCGCCGCCTCCCGCCTCGCCGCATGTAGCCATTGTAACAAAGGCTCCCGAGATACGGGGAACCTTACGCCAGAAGCCACCCGGCGCGACTTTAAGTAGCCACAACTCCTACAGTACTCAAACTCTAGGTTGTAAGAAGAGGTTACGAGAAGGGGGCCGCCGCACCTAGGACACCTCTCCGACCTCGTGCCGACAATAGATGGCGTCTTCCCAAGCGACACCAAGGTCGAAATAACCTCCCTATAGCCACACCTAGAGCATACAAGAACCCTAAAGGGCCCCTCCACAGCTGGCCTAAGGACATTCCTACACCTAGGACAAAAAGGCAACACAAAACCATCATAGACAATCAATATAAGTATTACCACTTATTAACAGCAATTAATTAACTAAATACAAAGAAGTTGGAAACCTCTAGGTCATCTGTCATGATATTTCTCAGAGACCTCTGGCACAGGATTAAGAAAAGAGCTAAGGCTTCTTGGTTATGTTCGATAGAGTTAAAAGGCTATGTGTTAAGAAGCTCATGCCCATAAAATGTCCTTACTGCGGATCCGCCGTGATAGAGGCTGTTAAGAGCTGGGATATGCCCAAGATGGGCTACCACGTCACCCACTACCGAT
>NZ_JBMFKV010000157.1:0-4419 GCF_049971835.1 Pyrobaculum sp. | reverse complement strand
CGGGAACAAGCCCTGGTAGTCGTACTGACAGACGCCGCCAGTGCACAGCCTATACACGACGGCGGATTTGTTGTACGCAACTCCGTAGATCTCCACATCGCCTGTGGGGAACCGCAACCGGCCGTAGGTGTAGTTCCTCTCCCCGCTCTCTCCTATGACAAGCCACCCCTCCACCCGCGCCTCGACGCCTCTTGTAAAAACGCGCATTAAGAAGGTGTAGTTGGCCTCGTAGGACTCTACAGACGCGGGCTGGGCGGCGGTTGCCGCGGGAGTCGAGGTGGTGGGCGCGGATGTGCCAGATGTGGCAACAGGCGGAGCAGGCTGGGGCGTTGTTTGGACAGAAGTTGCCGATGTGGGTGCCGCACTAGACGTAGCAGTAGGCGGAGCGCCGCGGGGGAGGATTAACGCCAGAAGCGCAACTACAACCGCTATGGCAACCGCCAGGTATATCCCCCGCTTCATGGAGAGCGGAGAGGCCAAGTTTAAATAGATAAAAGAGGCTGTTGCGTACGGCGCAGAAAATCCTAACCACCACCCTCTACATTCTTCCTGACTTACAATCGGACATTCTTCCTGAATCAGGAAAAACGTACGGCGCTGAGTCAGGAAGAACGTAGATGGGACGTTACACCGCCTCTGTGTAATTAAGAACTGTCCACACGACGCGGTAGCCAAAGGCGAAATACGCCGAGGCCAGTTCCAAATCTAAAAATTTGGAATTGACAAAGGCAAGATTAGCACAGTTAGACACACGCCATACGTTAATTCATAAATTAGGGGTTTGTTTTTAGACACATGGGCAAGCTGGCGCCCGCCCCGCCTCCCGCGAGGGCTCCGGGAGACGAAGCTGTGCTTAAAACACGATGCCGAAGGGGCGGCGCGGAACCCTCCGGGTAGCCCCGTCCCGGAAACAACCAGGACCCTCAGGCCCCCAAGGATGCCCAGAGAGAAGAAAGGGGGCATAAGCCCCTCCTCCCACAGAGACTTAAAAACCCTAAAATGCAACTCGTCGGTAAAAAGACTCCTCACACAGACCCAATCCCCCCGGCCGAGACACGCCTCCAAGGCGGCCAGGGGGTCAGTCCCCCCTAACCACCCCGCCATAGAGATCCGCCCCATCCAAAGACACCACGTCGTACACGTACACCACCTTAACCACCCTCCTTTACTTCAACACCTGCATAACAACACCCACACACCTATTTAAAAAACTTTAGACGCCAAAACGGCATGCAAGAGCCAAAAGAACCAGAGCACAAGAACTCCGCAATGTCGCAAATATTTTACAAATACACACAGCAGATAGCGCGGACCGGAGCTGCGGACGTCGTGTCAAGATATCTAGCCTTTACAAAGATTTAAAGCGGGTAGATTGCCGCGATACCGATATATAGGTGGGCGGTCTTACGTCTGTGTTCACAGTGGAGTTGGAAAAGGTCGAGCTGGGAGGCAGGGCTCCCAGGGCCGTCCTCCTATTTAGAGACGAGGGCGGAGCCGAGGCGGCTCGGATAACCCTCTACTGGCACCAGGGCAAGCTCTTCGCC
Organism: Pyrobaculum sp.; assembly: GCF_049971835.1. Taxonomy (NCBI): domain Archaea; kingdom Thermoproteati; phylum Thermoproteota; class Thermoprotei; order Thermoproteales; family Thermoproteaceae; genus Pyrobaculum; species Pyrobaculum sp. Next base: position 2,875 of record NZ_JBMFKV010000157.1, on the reverse strand, counting down.
AAGTACAAGGGCTCCCGGGAGGGGGCTGAGCGCCTCGCGTCGATACTCAGAGCAATGGGAGGCGAGGCCGCGGCGAGGCAGTACGGCGGGAGCTGGTACGTAGTCCTCACCACAAACCAGGTGCTGGCCGTGAGAGACCCGGCGTGGGCCGGCGCCGTGAGGCAGTTCCTAGACAAGCTCCGCCAGGCGGGGGCCATAGACGAGGCCAGACACAAGTCGCTAGTCGGCAGGCTGGAGGAGGCCGGCGCCCCCACACTCGCCGGAGTCCGCTTCGCGGTGAGCATCGAGAAGTCGGGCAGACTCTCCGCGGTACACAAGCCCAGAAGCGAGGCGCGGTTCGCCGAGGCGGTGGAGAGGCTCCGGGGCTACGGCCTAGCAGAGGGCCTCCACTTCACAGCCGGCAGAACCCCCAGCGGCCGGTTCTACATACGCCTCACCAGACTAGGCCTCCTGGAGGTGGCCAGGAGGGCAGGCGCGGGAGATCCAGAGGCGGCGCGCTTCATAAAACAGCTGAGGCAGAAAGCCGGGGAGCTAGGCGTAGCCGACGCAGTGCCGCCCCCAGCCTCGAGAAGGCTACCCCTCGCCGTCAACACGGGGGGCGCCGCCGCCGTCGTTAAGAAACTCGCCGCGGAAATCGACGCGGGGCGCCTAAGGATTACCGCGGAGTACGAATCGGCAGGGGCGCCGGGCGCCCTCGCCATAACCTTCAGATGGGAAAAAACCACCGGGGGATACGCCGCCAGGGCCGAGGTACGCGTCTCAGACCCCACCAAAGCCGCCATACTCAAGGCGCTGGTAGGAGACTACCCAGCCACCCGGGGGAAGGCAAAGCTCACCATGCGCCACCTAGAACGCCTAAGAGAATTCGAAGGAATAGCCCAGGTGGTAGACAGCTGGCTAGCCACAAAAAACCAGTAAACACCCCCGCCGCCCCCCACCCCACACAGCCACCACGCAACCACCTCAAGCAGACAGGACAAAACAGCCTGGTGGCAGACACACGGCAGACGCAGAGGCCCCGGCGGCCGACCCCACAAGCCTCTGAGGCCGAAGCCACCGACGGGCCACGGTAGTGGAAATAAAGACGGGGGCCTCCGCACTAGACGGCCCTCGCCGGCACGTCGGGCAGGAGGATAGGCAACGCCGCCCCAAACAGAGACAGCCAGCTACGTAGCCAAAGACACCTCCATACGCGCCGGCCGAAAGATTAAGTTTATAACCAGCAACGGATACCCTACAGTGGTTAACGTCGATGTTGTAATCAGCTCGCTCATAGCCCAGGCGCCGCTTGTAGCTATTGTAGTAGTTGTGCTGTACTACTCACTCGACAGAAAGATAGAGGATGTAAAAAACAAACTCAGTAAGGAAATTGACTCCGTGAGGGGGGAGCTAGGCGGCCGCATCGACAGCCTAAAGGAGCATATCCATGGGCTGGAGACGCGAGGCGAGAATCTTGAAGGGCGTGTAGATAGAATTGAGAACCGCATCAGCAATCTCGAGAGGCGTATTGAGGTGCTTGAGGCCCGTGTGGGGGAGGTGGCCAGGGGCCTTCTGGAGTTTAGAGAGGCTTTCTACAGCTACCAAAACACTCTTATCGACTTCCTCGCGGCTAAGGGAGTGGTGACGGAGCCTGAGGCTGTGCTTCTGCGGGGGGCTTTGAAAACCCTCGCCCCCGCCGCCAGGTCGAGGTACTACACGGAGGAGGTGAGGAAGAGGCTTCTCGAACTACTGGACAAAGAGATTAAAGACTACACCTGGGACGACGTGGCTGAGCTAGAGAAAATAGCAGAAGCCATAGAGAGAGAGGCGCGGGAGACGGGTAGAGAAGACCTAATCAAATACTACCCCAAACTAATGATGTACATAGCAATAGTAAGAGGCCTGCTGAGGAGGAGGGAAATGGAAAAAAAGGAAAAACAAACAAAGGAATAGACAGCCCCCTCCGAAATCCCTCGCCGCGGCGTATCCATCTACTCCACCCACAACTGGTAGCCTCCCCACAGCTCATAGACGTGCCCCAGCCGCCCGTCTGCGAGAAGCGCCGCGTCACGAGTTTTAGATATAGGCAACGTCACGGCGTTGTTACCCTCAGCCGCAGTCCGAGGGCACCTGCGGCCTCCGCTATTACGTCGAAATCCCTATCTCTCGCCGCCAGCTCTTCGCCGCGGTCTATCGCCACAGCCGCCGCCAGCAGGTCAGAAAACGCCTGCGGCTTGCCCAAGCCGATCAGCGCCAGCTGTAGTCTATGCGCCACCATGTAGTCCTCATAGATGGGGAAAAATCACGCCCCCCGAGAAGCGCTTATAATAAATGCTTGGGGTATTCTACTAGTGTGACGGCCGTTATATCCTCCATAACAGGTCTCCGCGCCCTACTCTCTCAATTACGGCACTTGTGTTCAATATCACAGCGGTAGCCTCTCCCTCTCCCGCGCCTCAAGGACCTCCACGTCGACCGCCTCCAGATCCTCGACCTAATCCTCAGGCCCTATGCCGAGCCTCCTCCTGAGCTCCTGCACCGGGACCCTCCCCCCCAGCCTCTTAACAACCTCCTCCACAACTCTTCTAAACTCCTCCTCGTCAATCCAAGGCGGGATGCTCACAGCCGCCGTTTTGCCCACAGCCAAACCCCACCCAGCTAATTTAAAAGTTTCTCTCTCCATTGGGAGGGCGGCGGGGCCTAGAAGTCCGGCACGCTGTCCAACGCCGACGCGGCTTCTCAATACGCCGGGAAGTTACGGAGAGGTCTCCAGACATAGGGAGAGCTCCGTGTGTCTACTAAACGACGGCCCAGAGGCTCCCCACATACACCCAAGTGCCGCCGGGTGTATCTGCGCCATCACACAGCCGTGGACCCGGGCAACCTTGCTGTCGGC
>NZ_JBMFKV010000156.1:0-4458 GCF_049971835.1 Pyrobaculum sp. | reverse complement strand
GACGCCCTCGGCGGCCCACGCGGCGTGGTAGCCAGGCTCCACTTCCTGTCCGCCCATCTGCTTGGCCACCCTCTTGAAGTATGTAATAAACTCTTCCTTGGTGGGCCCAAACCACTCCACTCCCCTCTGCTTAGCCACCTCGGGGGTGTACCTCACCCCGGGCTCCCAGTGAGAGGGTCCGACTATGCACTCTGCCTTTTCCTTAAGCGCCTTGTAGAAGTCGGGCACCAGGGGGGCCACAGACAAGGCAATGAGCTTGGCGTCTACCTTCTGCTCAGCTAGTTGCCTGACGGCCAGCTGGCCATCGGCGAAGTGGGAAGCCACTAGGATTATGTCGGGGGCCGCCCGCTTAACGTTAAGAATCTGCGGCGTCAAGTCCTTCGGCGAGGAGTCGTAGACCTCGTACACCACCACCTGCAGACCCAGCTTCTCAGCATAGGCCTTGGCGCCCTCCGCAACCTGTCTATTAAACTCGCTGTTTCTATAGAGGATAGCCACCTTCTTCACTGTGGGGTCCTTATTAGTCACCATATCAAGCACGGAAACCATGTACTGACTAGCCGGCGCCGCCACGCCCAGCACATACTTAAACCCCTGCTGGAATATGCGGTCAGAAGAGGCGCCCACCACCGCCATCAAGACGCCGTACTTCTCAGCTATGGGCGACACCCCCAGTGCGAGGTCAGAGCCGTAGGGGCTCAAGAGGAAGTGCACCTTGTCCTGAGTTACCAAGGCCTCCGTGATGCTTTGAGCCAGCTCTAGTTTAGACTCGCTATCTCTATAGAGAAGCCTCACCCTCACCTTCTTACCACCACAGTCGAGCCCACCATTGTCGTTTATCCAATTAACCACGGCCAAGGCACCCCAGAGGGAGTACTGCCCCTCAGCGGCGTATCTGCCGGAAATAGGCATGGCCGTGCCGATAACTATCTCATCTGGGCACTCACCCGCTGGCTTTGGTTGCGTAGCCGTGGGTGTGCTGGTGGTGGTTGCCGACGGCGGCTGAGTGGGAGACGGCGGCTGGGCGGTGGATGTGGTAGTGGGAGTTGGCCTTGGGGTGGTGGGCTGGGCTGAAGGTTGCGTTGCCATCCAAGCCAGCGCCCCTATCACAACCACCGCAACAGCTAAGGCTATCACCCAGAGAGTTTTAGAACCGGCCATAGCCTACTGACTTTTAGCATTATATAAGTTTTTATATTACATGATATATAATTATAATCTCTACAAATGTTTAATTAACTTTCATTAAGTCTTCACTTTAAATAATTATTTAAGTTTTTAATATAGTTTTCCGGTAACGTATTTCTCTGTTAGTTCATGCTTGGGGTTTGTAAAAACCTCCTTCGTGGGTCCAGTTTCCACGATGCGCCCCTTGTAGAGAAACGCCACGTAGTCGCTTATCCTAGCCGCCTGCCCCGGGAAGTGCGTCACGAGGATAATGGTCACATCCTTCTTTAAGTCGAGAAACAGCTCCTCAAGCTTGGCCGTGTTTTCGGGGTCGAGATTCGCCGTGGGCTCGTCGGCCAGAAGAACCTCCGGCTCGAAAGCCAAGGCGCGGGCGACGCAGAGCCTCTGTTGCTGACCCCCCGACAGTTTGCCGGCGGGAGAGCTGAGCCTGTCCTTAACCTCCTCCCACAGCTGGGCCCTCTCCAGGGCAGTCTTGACCCGGCTGTACAGCTCACTTTTGTTGCGAACCAGCTTATTCAGCTTGAGGCCCAGAGCCACGTTTTCAAATATGGAGAGGTTGGGTATTGGGTTTGGTATCTGGAAAATCATCTGAACCCTCTTCCTAAGCTCCACCACGTCCATGGAGAATATGCTCCGCCCGTCTAGATACACGTCGCCCTTCACCACAGCCTCCGGGATGAGCTCGATGAGTCTGTTGAGCACCCGCAGTATCGTCGACTTGCCGCTACCCGAGGGGCCCATAAGCGCCGTTATCTTCCTCTCGGCTATGGAGAGGTTGACGCCATGAAGGACGGCGACTTTCCCAAAGGAGAGCCAGAGGTCCCTAATCTCTATTTTACTCATGGCGGCCGGGTGTGGGGCCACTTATATCCATTTTCCATATACCCCGCCTCACCTCCCCCTCCCCAGCAACTTGGCGAGTATGAAGAGCGCCAGCACCACAGTGAGGAGCACCGCGGCGGCGCCGTAGGCGGAGTCCACCTGCACCTTGTAGCTGGACTGCGCCGCTTCGTATATCCACAGAGTGACGGCTCCCGTAGGCCCCGTGAAGGGGGCATAGTAGTGGTTGCCAAGCGCGGTGAAGAACAGAGGCGCGGTCTCTCCAGCTATCTTGGCGGTGCCCAGGAGGAAGGAGGCTAAGACGGCTCTCCACACCACCTTTCTCAACACAGTGAAGACGGCTTTGTACTCCCTCCCCGACAGGCTGTACGCCGCCTCCCTCAGCGGCTGGTCTATAGAGGCGTATGCGCTCGCTGTGAAGAGAGCCACGTAGGGAATCATAACAATGGCCAAGGCGGCGGCGCCTATGTACGCGTTGTAGAAGTCGAGGGGACCCACGAACCACGTCACCCAGCCCCCCAGGACGCTGGAAAGATCTCTAGAGAGGGGGGCCAACACGCTGTTTACATCTCCCCTCACCATGCTGAACATCCCGTAGACGAACAAACCCATGGCGATTGTGGGGAACTCCACCAACATGTTCACCGCCCCCCTCGCCACGTGGGACAGCTTATCCCTCTTGAACTCGCCTATGTAGATCCCTATGGGAAAGCCCACCAGTATCCCGGCGGCGGCCCCCAGCGCCGTCATGTAGAGGGTGCCGGCTAATAGAGGCCCCACGCCGCCACTCGTGGCGAAGGGGTCGGGGGGCTCCGCCGTGAGGAAAGTAGCCAGGCCTCCCAGGTTGGCAATAGCGGCGGCGCCAGCCACGTAGATGGAAACCACCACAAACAGAACAGGCGCCACGGCGAAGAGGGAAAGCGCGACGATGACGCCGATCCCCAGCCAGTTCTTCACCCTACGCCAGTTCATACCTGCCATCTGTACAGGAGGTAGAGGGCCACGCCGTTTATGACCAGTCCCATGAGGACGAGCGTCAAGGCGGCGGCGTACAGCACCGGGGTCATGTAGAGGTAGTTGGCGGCGTTGGGAAACTGCAGAGCGATGAGAGAGGAGATGGTTATACCCGGGTCAACCGGGTTGAGGACTAGCCTCACGTAGTTGCCCCCCACAACCATGGCCACCGCGGCGGTCTCCCCCATGGCGCGGCCCAAGGCGAGGAAGAAGCCCCCTGCCACGTACTGCTTGATGTATCTAAGCTTAATTAACACCGCCTCGAACCGCGTGGCCCCCACGGCGTATATCGCCTCCTCGATCTGCCTCGGGATGAGGCCGTACCCCTCTCTGATAATCGCCGCGGCGTACGGCGTAATCATGACTGCTAAAAGAACCCCCGCCGTCATGAGGTTGAGAGGGGTCCTCACAGGCTCGGCGCCGAGGAGCCAGCTACCCAGCGCATTCAGCCCGGCGGCGAGCGCCGGCCCCAGGACATCCCTACCCCACAGCCCATATATCACAGTGGGCATAGCCGCCGTGAGATCCAGCAGAGAGGCCACAACCCACCTTACCTGGCTTGGGAGAAACTCGTTTATGGCCACGGCGGCGCTGACGGCCAGGGGCATGGCCACCGCTATTGCGATCGCCGACGAGATAAGCGTCCCCACTATGGCGGAGAGGAGGCCGTACCGCTCGGCGCCGGGGTCCCACTCCGCCGTTGTGAGCAGCGAGAGGCCGTACTTCGCCAGAGCAGGCGCTGAGTATACGGCGAACATAACCGCAATGGAGCCGAGGATCAAAACCGCGGCCAGGCCCACAACCCTCATCCCCCACCGAAACTTGAGGAATATGAGGGCCGCCACGCTCACCGCGTAGAATCCCAAAAAAAGTAGCAATAAGAGCCCCAGCATGCATTTCAAAAAAAGCCAGTTTTTAAGGCTTGATTTGGCTGACCGCGCTCAGGCCAATCTGAGCCAGCTCCTGGGGCAGAGCTATGTAGCCCTCAACGACGGCCTGCTGACCCGTAGTCAGCACATACCTCATGAACTCCCTAACCAGCTGGGCCTTGGCGGCGGCGTCCGGGTACCCCGCGGCTGAGTAGTCCTTCCAGACAATGAAGAAGGACAGAGCCGACAGGGGGTAGCCTCTAGGCGGGTTGGCCAGCTCCTGAATCACTGCGTTCCAGTCCTCGTCCGGCTTGGGGTACGCCCCGTATTTCTGCCTATACCTCTCCAGCCCGGCTGAGAGCCCCATCTGCACCATCTCGGGGAGGGGTAGATACCACTTGCCGTCGTTGTCGTTTCGTATGTATGCGATGCCTCCGATGTCGTCGTACTTCTTCTTGTTAAGTGCGTAGTAGGCGTACTCGATGTAGCCAACGGAGTACTCGGTCTTCTCGACAGCTGACGCAACGCCGGGGTTGCCTTGGCCACC
>NZ_JBMFKV010000155.1:0-4465 GCF_049971835.1 Pyrobaculum sp. | reverse complement strand
CAAAGCCGCGGCCTCCTCCACCGTCTTATCCGGCGTAATGGTAATTGGCGGTTTTCTCGCTATGTCTCCGCAGTTCACAGTTATAATATTCTTTTTAGTGTCTAAATGTTTTTTAGTGCTGTTTTTAATGATTCTGGATTGGCTGTATTTATCCTGTAGAGCGTCAAATCCGCCTCTTCATGGCAGTGCATATAGACGAGAGCCAGCGGCCTCTCCCCGACGCACAGTCCCCCCGCCCCGCGCCGCCTCCCTCGGCCAGAAGTTCAGCACCTCCACATGCCCGGCGCCCCTGATCTCTAGACACCACCCCGCCTCCGTCTTGACCCACTCCGCCCCGTCGAAGGGGGGCTCTCAGTCCACACATAGAAGACGGCCTCGGTAAGGCTAGTCATAGTAGCTGTAGTGTTCCCAGTACTCCTCCTCGATATCCTCCACCTCCTTCAGCTCCTCGTACTGTCTCTCGCAGAGCCGCTCGTTACGCCAATCCTCTTCGGTCTCCTCTCCCGTCTTCTGATCTTCAGCAATTTCTTCAAGTCCATGGCCAGCTCCGCGGGCGTCGAGATAACAAAATGAAAATCCTAGAGGCGTTCCTCGCCACAAGGTCGCTGATCCCGGCATGGAACGCAGAGTCGAATAAAGATACGAGACGGTGAAATCGCGCATATAGGGGAAAAGAGGAGGGTGCTAAAATCTCAGCTCTGTCACATTCGCCATCGCGGCACAGGTATATGGTGCCGTGGCGTCTCTCATGCTGTAGTACCTTCCCCCTCGGCACCACGCCCCGCCGTTGATAATCGCGCACGACACATTGCCGATTTAAGCCACGGCGAATTTCTTCAAAAAACCTTCTTTTCTGTGTCGTAGAGCTTCTTCATGAGGTAGGGGCCGTGTTGCCGCAACCTCCGCTCCGCCTCGCACCATGTAGATAGTTGGGCATATTTATCCTCGCGTTCCCATAAGTCGCACAACCACAAGGAGTTGGAGAGTATAGTGTAAACTCCCTCCTCAACGCCAACGTGATCTCAAACCTCGTTGCCAATTCATAGATAGCGTCGGCGAAGCCGCCGCGGTCTGCGCCTCTCTCTCAATTTGCCACGGATAAACGCGATGATCTTAGCGGGGCATGGGCAAATCAATAATGGACTGGCTAAGAGAAATGTCCCTGTCTCAGCCGCGGCTGTCTGGAGCAGGCAAACGTTTCTGGGTACGTCGTTGTCCAGGGAGAATCAAAGGGGCTGAAGCTCCGTTACCGGGTATTGTAGAAATAATTGGCTCCTGATCGTCCGCGGAGGCCTACCTCAGATATCTAGCGCACCACTCCACCCTCCTCCTCATCGCCTCCAGCACATGGGGATCCGCGTCCGGCCTCTTGGAGTACTCCTCGTACTCCCTCCTAGCCTTCTCACAGCCCTTAACCACATCTCTCCACCAGCTCACCGACTATATACACGCCCTAGCTTTTATCTCCTCACCTGCTACTGGGCTTAGGGGCCCAACCAATCATGTCACTGGCCGCTTGTTATTAATTGTCTTAGCTTCTGTTTAAATTCGACGTAGCTCACGGCGACTATCTTTCCGCCACAGGCGCATGCCTCGCATGCAAGACTGTTCTCGACAGCGTTTCGCAAATCTTTATCGTCTGTGATGAATAGCAACGTGCCCTTTATCATCCCAGCCCCGCCTCTCGGCGCCGTGGCAATTATGTCGTAGGCGTACAGGAGTGAGTTGACTATGTCGATATCCTCCTCAGAGATGCCCTCCACTACACTGTCCATGACATCTCCTCTGAAACAAACGGCAACCTCTTGAATACCGCGCCTCTTGAGGCTTTCCTCATCTTCAACAACTCTAACATATCTACTGTTTATCATATAGCTTAGCTCGGAAATGCAATACTCCCTCATCAAGTTGACGTCGACGTTCGACCACCCGTGCTTTTCACGATCGACGCTACTAAGCAACTTGGGGAGAGCGACATGGCTCAGTTCGCGCAGTACCGCCTCGTCTGTGTAGAAGACTAGCTTCCGGGTTTCTAGATACCCTAAAATCCTTGGCTTAGGCCTAGCCAGTCTGCGGTGTAGCGTCACTGCGTAGACAACTTTGACGAGGGCGTTGGTGTCTATAAATGCGTGAAAAGAGTCAAAGCTCATTAAATCCTATTTAAAAAGGTCGGGATACAGCTCCTCCTCGTCTACATATTCCCCGCTTTCCTGCACCTTTCTCAGCCTCTTCAGTCCCTCTAGATACGCCTCAAGCGACATGTTGAAGACAAGCGCCTTAGCAACTTCGTCTCTGAGGCCGAGCAAATCAAGCGTATATCTCTCTAACTCTCTCTCGCTCAGCGGGCCAAACTTGTCAACGATCTTCAACACGTAGTCGGCTAAGTCGCCGAGGCCTCTGCCCTTTAACGAAGCCGAGGCCTCCTTCAGGACCTGATCAACGCCCTTGACGTAGTACTTCCTGCCAGTCTTCACGACTCCGTATTTCCCAATCTCAGAGGCCCCACCAAGTAAAAAACCTATCCTAATCGAGGGGCCCCCTCGGTATATTACAAAATCCTCTGGTAGCCTCACCCTTGGCAAATCTAGGAGCCTAACCCCCTCATCTGTGGTATAGATCGCTAGAAAAAGCAACTTGGCTAACTTCCTCGCACTCACACCCTCTCTAAACCTTTTTTCGTAATATGCAATCACCAGCCTAATCAAGTCAACAGCCACAGCGCGCTGTAGCTCTTTAATCACACTCACATTAGTAGATATGTTGGTATTAATAACGTATCGTCCTCTCAGGGCGCACCTCTCGATGCTTCTGCCTCTTACCGTGTCTGGTCGGAGTGTGGTGGCGGTGGGTACCACCCGCTTGGTGTCTTGACCAGCCTCTTTTCCCGAATGTACTGAGCGGCTTTTTTCAAATAGATTTGCCAGTGATCGCCGCGGCCGCAGAGTAGCTGGCCGTCGCTGGCTATGTCTAGGGCGATCATGCTCTCGGCGAGTATCTCATCTACAGAGGCGAGGGGGATGTAGACGACTTGGCCGAACTCCTCCACGGCGATGTGGTAGCGGCCGCTCTGCGTCAACACGGCGATGTCCCAGTCGCTGAGGGCGTGGTGGGTGCCCCTGGCGCGGGAGCCGAAGAGCACCACGTCGCCTTCGCCACATATGTCTCTGAGGAATTTGCGGAGCCTCTCCAGCAACTCCCCTTGCCTCTGCTTCGCTACCTTAATCCATCTGTCCATTTCCACAACAAGTCGAGGCACTTGAGGCACTCCTCGGCCTCCCACTCCTCATATGGGCCGAGCCTCGCGTCTGGGTACCTGGCCTGTATGTAGTGCTCCTCCAGCGACTTGGCGCACCGCGCCACGTCCTCCGGCACATGGGCCGACTTCAGCTGGGCGAGCCTCTTCGCCATCTCGTACAAGCTGTGGGTGAGGGGCCTCGCCCCCGCCTCTCTAATAAGGAGGGCCTTTAAGAGGAATTCGCCGGCTTGTTGCGCTAGGAAGCACGCAAGGTCGTATTCTCCGGCGGCGAGGCTCCTCTGTGCGTACCGCCTGTAGCGCTCCGCCTTCACAAGCCAGCGCTCCACGTAGGTACCACCTCTGTATATATTTAATCTGTGGCAGTAGCTCATAAATTGACTGGCGTCGTTGTGTACATGCGGGTGGCGGTTATAATGGGCTCGATAAACGACTTGGAGGTTATGAAGGAGGCGCTTGAGGTTTTGGAGGCGTTGGGGATTCCCTACGAGGCTAGGGTGGTGAGCGCCCACAGGACCCCCGACTTTATGTATCAATTCGCCAGGGAGGCCGAGGAGAAGTTCGACGTGGTTATCGCCGGCGCCGGGGGGGCGGCGCACCTCCCGGGCATGACCGCCTCCCTCACGCCGCTCCCAGTGGTGGGGGTCCCCATCCCAACCCGGCACCTGGGGGGTCTCGACTCTCTGCTCTCCATTGTGCAGATGCCCCGGGGAACGCCCGTGGCCACCGTGGCCATCGGCAACGCGGCCAACGCCGCGTACCTCGCGGCGAGGATACTCGGCGTCAAGTACCCAGAGATCCGGGAGAGGGTGAGGCAACACATAGCTAAGATGAGGGAGGAGGTCCTCTCCAAATCCTTCATAAAGTCTTTTCCGTAGCTACTTAAAAACTGCGCGGAGAAGCGCTGGGAATTTTCATTGTTTTTCCAGTAAATATTTAAAATGCGGTGGTTGTGTGTTGCCATGCGGTTGCTGGTGCTGGGGGGCGGGCAGTTGGCATTGATGATGTGTTGGGAGGCGTCTAGGTTGCCTATAGACTTCGTGGTCTACGACCCGGATCCCTCCGCCCCCGCTTTTAGATGTGGGAGGAGGGCCTCAGACCCCTTCGCCGCGGTTGAGGAGGCGGACGTGGTCGCTTTCGAGTTTGAGAATGTGGATGTGGAGGTGGCGCGGTACGCCGAGAGGCTCGGCAAGCTGAAGCCGCCGCTGGGGT
>NZ_JBMFKV010000154.1:0-4479 GCF_049971835.1 Pyrobaculum sp. | reverse complement strand
AAGTATATATTGACGCAGTTTACACACGCCGGAGAGACGGCGGGAAACACGCCGGATGTAAACAGCGCGCCGAAGTCTGGCTTTCGCACAACGCCCATAACTCAAAAACGGCACCTCCACATACGGAAAACATAAAAATATAACACTCCAGAAACCCCCTATAAAGATATGTAGCGGCGTGTAGAAGGCGGCGGGGGCTGGGGCTGGCAGGCGCTTCGCGACTACGTGGCGACGTCTCTGAGTGCTACAGACGTCTTGGCACGGGGCCTTCAAGGCCTCGGCGCCGCGGCCTCTAGAGGCCTTTCTGGAGCGGCTCTCCTCTATTTCGCCCAGGGGTTCTGCGTCTAGAGTGGCGTACGACATATGCGGAGGTAGGTTCATGTATAGATACGATACACGGCGCTGTGAAGCGGGCCGTCGATAGAGGCCTAGTGGAGAGTGCGACGGAGCTGACCAGCGGCTTAGATCCACGCAACATGTAGCTCCCTCAGAAGCACTAGGTGAACCCGGCCAAGCCTCTCGGCGATCCGGGCCACGTCCAGCGCCCACTCCCTCTCGACGAAGACCGCGGCCACCCCCTTTTTAACAAAAAGCCCCAAGACCCCCCTATGCCTCTCCAAAGCCTCCAACCGCTCGTCCAGAAATCCAACCCTCCTAGAGAACTCGGCGGCGAGGTGCAGAAACGTCTGGAAGGAGGGGTTCTTCATAAACGCTTTATAAGCCTCTCTGCCGGCCTTGACTATCGCCTCGTGCCGCGTCTGAAGCACCACCCCGGTGTCCACCCTCGCGAGATCCAGAGTCACCACGTACACAGCTGGACAGGGCAGGGAGTAGGCCTCCCCGACCCCCGGCGCGCCGGGCCTCACCCTCACCACCAGACACCCGCCGGTGTATATTGCCAGAACATCCCCCAGACCAGTCCTCCTGGTCACCTCCTCTACGTGCGCCTTTGCGAAGGCCTCGCGGGAGAGGCCCAGCTCCCCAACTGCCTTGGCTATGGAGACCACCGCCGAGGCGGCGTAGCCGTACCCCAGGGGGAACTGCGACGATATCCTCACGCCCAGGCCCCCCTCAAGCGGAGTGTCGTTGTACCAGACGCCCCCAGGCTCGTAGCTGGCGACCGCCCCGCCGACTAGAACCCCCGCGCCGAGGGATCCCGTGGTAATTGGGTTATCTGTGTACACCGGGACCCAGAACCCCGTCACGTGGTGGGGGATGAAGAGCCTCCTACCCACGGCCGCACAGCGCCTCCCTCGTCTTGATCAGCTGGAGCAACGCGGCGTTGACCGGCGTGGCCACCCCCAGCGCCTCTCCGTACTTAACAACAGCGCCGTTGATAAAATCCACCTCGGTCCTGACGCACCTGGCCAGATCCCGCGCGGTAGACGAAATATTCCCCGCAGTCGCCGCGGCCACGCGGAGCACCTCCTCGAAGGGGTCGGCGGGCATCTTCACCCCCAGTGCATCGGCCACACGCATCACCTCCGCAACCACGGCCCGCGCCAAGTCGCGGGCGTGCCCCACCTCGGCCACCACGCCGTTTGGAACCTGCAGTATCGCAGTTATGGCATTAATAGCAGCGTTGACAGCCAGCTTAAGCCAGCGGTAAGGCTCCACGTCATCCACCAAGACAACCCTAGCCCCGCCGCCCCTCAGCACATCCCCCAGCTCCGCCACGCTGCGCGGCAGGTATATCTCCCCCACACCCCTCAGCTCCGACCTACACCCCTCCCTGTAGACGCCGTAAGTCACCACGGCGGCGACGCTGTTGGGATACGCCTCTCTAATCGCCTCGAAGCCCCCCACGCCGTTCTGCGCCACGACGGCGACACCCCGCAGATGCGGGACAGCCGAGGGCGAGTCGTAGGCCTTGACCGCCACCACGGTGTACCTCACCTCCTCCGCCCCCGCCGCGGCGAACCTCAGCCTCTCACACGCGCCGCCAGCGCAGAAGAGATACTCGCCGCAGGGCCGCCTCTGGACCGCGGCTGGCACGTAGCCGGCGCGGTTGAGGAAGTACGTAAACAGCGACCCCACCGCGCCGAGCCCCACAACGCGAAACACGAATGATATAAACCTGGGGGTATATTACACTGTGAGGAGGCGGATCTCCGACTTCACAAAGGGGGGAGGGCCCTACGTCTGGATCACGGCGTACGACTACCCCACAGCCAAGCTGGTGGACGAGGCCGGCGTCGACGGGATTCTGGTAGGGGACTCCCTCGGCATGGTCGTGCTGGGGCTACCCAACACACTCGGAGTCACCCTCGCCGACATGGTGAGACACACGCAAGCCGTCGCCAGGGCGAAGCCGAGGGCCTTAGTGGTCGCGGACATGCCCTTCATGACCTACGAAACCGGGCCAAGAGACGCGTTGAAAAACGCGGCGAAGCTCATAAAAGCCGGCGCCGACGCCGTGAAGCTAGAAGGAGGGTCCGAATACGCCCACATCGTCCAGAAACTAGTCAAGGCCGGCATACCTGTGATGGGCCACATCGGCCTCAACCCACAGAGGGTACTAGCACTAGGCGGCTTCAGGCTCATCGGGAAGACGGAGGAGCAGAGGCGCAAGGTGCTCGAAGACGCAAAAGCACTCAGAGACGCCGGGGCCTTCGCCATTGTGATTGAATTCGTACCTGCCTCCCTCGCAAAGGAAATCACAGAGAAGGTAGACGTGCCCACTATATGCATCGGGGCGGGGCCCCACTGCGACGGCCAGATACTTGTATTACACGACGTCATGGGGCTTTCAGAAAAGCCGCCCTCATTTGCGAAAAGATATGCGGACATGGCAGAGGCCATCCGCAACGCAGTGAGGCAGTACGTAGAAGACGTAAAGACCGGGAAATTCCCATCAAAAGAACACTACAGAGACTAGAGCCACAGCCAGATTCAAACCCCAGACCCCTGCTTATTAGACTACCAAACTCAAATCTCCTCCCAAACCAAGTCCAAGCAAGCCCACAGCGTCAATCAGCTAGATAGCTGGGCAGAACTCTCCTTCTCCTTCTCCCGCCAAATCCAGAAGGATATTATAAAGGATGTAGCATAAAAGCCCACATTAAAAAATAAAAAAGATATAAAGTCCTTAAAAGGATCTTTGTCATATACAAGTAGATAGAATAATGTCAACATAACAAGAGGCCAATCACTTAGTTGCTTCACGGTAACTATGTACCAAGCAGTTGCATATATTGTTAGAAATATCACAAAATTAAACGTATAAACATAAAGCGATATCCCCCTACTCCACGAGAAAATTATTGACAACGTTATTCCAAGTAAAAAAGAGATAAAGGAAGGCGAAAAAATTCCAGCCATAGAAATTTTCAGAGACACATCTTTATTTTCAACACATAAAGGATCCTATGACTGTCGCTCTAAATCCAAAGTATAGACTCCAATAGCCGCCTAAGGCATCTGCAAAAAACGAATTCACTCCACGCCACAAGCCAACGGCTACTGCCCTTCCTAAGTTTCTAGTTTTCTGATAGCAGTCATAGGCAGAATAGCCACCGTAAAGAACCCCAGTTACTACCCCCCTTCCTAGAGGACTTGCAAGAATGGCTATGATGGCAAAGCCAGTTACAAGTGCGTATCCTTTTCCTATTGGCTTGTCTATGTCTGTTCCGGCTACTGTTCTTGATATCTGCGCAAGGGCTCTTGATATCTGTGGATATGCCTGTGGCTTGTATTGCTTGTCTGAAGACTGCCACTTCTTGGCTAGTCTGTCCACCGCGGTGGAGAGTAGTGCGTAGTACTGGGAGAGGGTGAAGTTGCCCTCCACCACAACCCAGTCGCCGAAGTACACGGTCTTGTTTTTAAACCAGTAGTTAGCCCAGGTAAAGACATTGCCGTACCCAGCCGCGCCCACCTCGGCTAGGGTGATGACGTAGAGGCGGTGGGTCTCGTTGACGTACTTCACGTAGTACAGAACAAGCCACTGCCTACCCCCCGCCGCGGCTGTTGTGTAGTTAAGCCAGGTGTTGCTGTCCAGCCGGAGAGAGGTCCAGTTGCCGAATTCAAGAGTGAGAAATCCTTCGCGCGGAGTGTTAGATATGGCGTAGATTAAAGTGCCGTTTTGGTACGTGTATACGCCGGTTTCGTTAGACACCACCGTGACGGCCCCCGCGTCGATCTGGCGCTTTAGGTCGTAGTAGTAGGTCTTGGCTAGTTTAGCTAGTTCTGTCACATTGGCGCCGGGGAGCAACGGGCTGTCTACAATAGTCACGCCGCTTTGGGTGACGTACGCGGTGTGGAAAAGCTCGTAACGCGGAAGCAGTACATCCGGCGTGCCCAGTAGAGAGAATGTGGCGTATAGGTAGTTAATTACGTCGCCTGCCGTCTGCCCCATAGCTACAGCCGCCAACACCATTACCAACCCGAGCCACCGCATGTCCGCTAGAACCCATTTTTTTTAAGTTTTACTGCTATGAACACGCCAAAACCTCCCGCCTCTAAACAGAAGGACGGCGCATC
>NZ_JBMFKV010000153.1:0-4480 GCF_049971835.1 Pyrobaculum sp. | reverse complement strand
TCTCAAACTCAACCACAGCAGGGTGAAACCTAGGCTCCAGATAATCCATGTGGGCTCTACAAAGTGGTTTTAATTTACATGTCGTGTAAAAAGTCTATTTCCTTCTCCGTAATTTACGTAAGAGTTGTTCTTGGGGGCGGGTTTTGTATGGTGTTTCGACTGCTGTCTTCACGTTATTTCTGTACGTTTTTTATGGCGCGTGGCCGGTTGTTTTTATATAGAGGTTGGATACTTTGGCTCATGGAGCTGGCCGTTGTGTCTGTTCTAGGCGCTGATCGGGTTGGCATCGTGGCTGGTATAGCCTCCGTCCTTGCCCGGCACAATGCCAATATTGTGGATATCGCCCAGACGGTGGTGCAGAACATATTTTCTATGATTATGGTGGTGGACATTTCTAAGGCGGATGTGGATATCGCCCAGTTGCGCCGGGAGCTTGAGGAGGAGGGGAGGCGTCTGGGGGTGATGGTGGCGGTGTACCACATAGATGTGTTTCGCTACATGCAGAGGATATGAGGTTCGACCCGCGGGAAATCGGCGAGGTGCTTGAGATGTTGCTGTTTAGGGAGCTCGACATCCGCGCGGTGACGCTCAGCGTAAATACCCTCCCGGCGATGAGGCCGACCGCCGCGGAGACCGTCGAGGCGCTTGGGGAGCTCCTAGAGCCCTACCTCAGGAGACTTAGGCCTGCGGTGGAGAAGGTGGCGTCGCGCCTTGGGGTGAAGATCGTCACGGTTAGGCTGGCGGTGTCCCCCGTGTCCATACTGCTGGAGCCTCTGGGGGACGCGGCGTCCGCCGTTGAGATAGCCGTCTTTCTAGACAAACTCGCCGAGAAATACGGCGTCGACTTCGTCGGCGGCTTCTCGGCGTTTGTCCACGCAGGCGTCTCCCGGGGGGACAGGGCCCTGATAGAAGGCTTGGTTGACGGGTTGAACAAGACGGGGCGTGTCGCCGGCTTTCTCAACGCCGCCTCGACGATGACGGGGATAAATCTAGAGGCCGTGAGGAGGGCCGCCGAGCTGGTGCTGGGTCTGAAGCCCCACGCCGCGGCCCGCTTCGCCGTTACCGCCAACCTCCCCGAGGACGTGCCCTTCATGCCGGGGGCCTACCACGGCCTCGGACTGCCGGACGCATTGATTAACGTAGCCGTCAGCGGGCCGGGGGTTATAGAGGCTGTGGTGAGGAGTCTGCCAGACGCCGACGTGAGGACACTCCACGACGCCATGAAGAGAGCCGCGTTTAAAATAACCAGGCTGGGAGAGCTGGTTGGGAGGGAGGTGGCGAGGGAGCTGGGGGTGCCCTTCGGGGCTGTGGATCTCAGCGTGGCGCCATCGCCCAAGGTGGGGGACTCGGTGGCGGCTGTGCTTGAGGCCATGGGCCTGCCGAGGGTGGGGGCCCCTGGCTCGGTGTTCGCCTTGGCGTTGTTTACAGACGCGGTGAAGAAGGGGGGCGCCGTGGCGTCCTCCACCATCGGCGGCCTAAGCGGGGCTTTTATACCTGTGAGCGAAGACGCCGTGATGGCCAGCGCCGCGGCGGAGGGCGCCGTTACGCTGGACACCTTGAAGGCCATGGCGGCTGTCTGCAACACGGGGCTTGACATGGTTGGGATTCCGGCGGAGGCGGGCCCGGACGTGGTGGCGGCGGTGATTGCGGACGTCATGGCGCTTGCCGTACATCTCGACAAGCCGCTGGGGGTGAGGCTGGTGCCGATCCCCGGCGGGAGGCCGGGGGAGTTCTACGACCTCGGCGGCCTCTATGGAAAGGTGGCTGTGGTGGACGTGTCTCGCTACGGGAAAATCCCGCTGGTGTCTAGAGGCGGCACGGCTCCCCCCGGCGTGGAGAGGTTAAAGAAAGGTTAATTAGACGGAATTCGGAGTGTTTATGCCTCTGCACGTAGCCGCCGCGCCTAACGTCGCCGCGGAGACCCGGGAGGAGTACAGGATGAGGTATGAGGAGGCCCTGG
Source organism: Pyrobaculum sp. (assembly GCF_049971835.1). Classification (NCBI taxonomy): domain Archaea; kingdom Thermoproteati; phylum Thermoproteota; class Thermoprotei; order Thermoproteales; family Thermoproteaceae; genus Pyrobaculum; species Pyrobaculum sp. The sequence continues at coordinate 2,520 of NZ_JBMFKV010000153.1, read as the reverse complement.
GCAAGTACTTGGGTGGTGCCAACTTTATCCTCGTCTTGACTGGGGGGTCCGAGCCTGAGATTTTGTCGGCGGCTGGGGACTACAATATTCTGCTGGCGTGGCCTCACTACAACGCCATGCCCGCCGCCTTGGAGGCCGCCTCGGCGCTGAGGGCGATGGGCAGGTTTGTGGAGGTTGTCCAGCTGGAGGGCCCCGGGGCGCCTCCGCCTCTGGCCAGGTTGGAGAGGCTGGTGAGGCTTGTGGATCTCCTCAGGAGGCCGCCTAGACTTGCGCTGGTGGGCGCCCCTAACAAGTGGCTGGTGTCCTCCGACCTGTCGGGCGGCCCCAGCCTGCATATCGACGAGGAGGGGGTGTATAGGCGGAGTCTGGAGGTGGGGGCGAGGGGCGAGGCCGAGGCGCTGGTGGCCAGGGCTGTGGAGAGCGCCTTCGGCGCCGGGGAGCTGGAGCGCCCGCTCGCCTATGCGAAGGCTCCGCGGGAGGCGGCTGGCGGCGTGGACGGCTTGACTCTGGGCTGTTGGTGTTTTGACTTCGGCAAGGTGAGGGAGCGCGGCTGGACGCCCTGCATATCGCTGGCTGTTCTCAACGACTGGGGGGTGACGGCGACTTGCGAGGGTGACCTCAGGGCGCTCTACTCGGCTGTGGTTTTGAGGCGGCTCTCGGGGAAGCCGGCGTGGATTAGCAACGTCAACATGGTCACCGACGGCGGCCTCTTGCTGACGCACGACGGGGCGCCCCCCTCATTTGGGAAGTATTCCATAGTACCTAGGATGGCCACGAAGGCCGTGGCGGCTCTGAGGGTGGAGGTGCCGCCCGGCATGCCCATTACGCTTCTCAGAGTATCCGGGGACTTGAAGAGGGCAGTCCTCTTGAGGGGGCTTACCGACGTGGCTCAGAGGGTAGAGGCTTGCAATACTCAGGTGGCTGTGAAGTTGCCAGACGGCGCGGGCCGCGCCGTGTTGAAAGCCGGGCTTGGCAACCACCTCGCATATGTGCTAGACGACGTGTATGAGGAGGCCAGGGCCTACCTGGAGTACCTAGGCGCTACCGTAGTGCCCTGAGTCTAGAGATAAAAAACGCCTCGCTTCTGTGGATGTGGGGGAAGGTCCTCCCCCCTAGCCCCTTTACGTATGGGTCTGCGAGGTCTTCGTGAGGTTTCTCGGGGGCCGCCTCGACGCTTCTCACAACCTCCTCGCCTTCCTCGGGCAGAATGCTACACACCGCGTACACAACCTCCCCCGCCAGCTCCAGGGCGTTTTTCAACAGCTCTCGTTGCAACCTGCTGTACCTCGGCGCGTCCTCCAGCCTGGGGTAGATCTTGACGGCGGGCTCCTTGGTGAAGGCGCCGCTGGAGGTGCAGGGCGCGTCTAGGAGGGCCTTGTCGAAGAGCCGCGTCTTTAGCTTTCTGGAGTCGGACCTCACCACCTCCACCGCGTCCCCAGCGCCGACGCGTCTCAACAGTTGCTTCATCCTAGCCACCCGCTTCTGCGAGAGGTCAACCGCCACGATCTTGGCCCTGCCCTCAGCCAGCTGTGCTACTAGGCTTGTCTTCATGCCCGGGGCGGCGGCGAGGTCCACAATCCTGTCTCCGGGCTCCGGCTTGAGGGAGAGGACTGCGTAGATAGAGGCGAGGTCTTGGGGTATCGCCACGAGGCGCCTCACCGCCTCTAGGTACTGAACCGGCCTTTTAGAGCTTTTAAGCAACACTGCGAAGGGTATTCTCGGGTGCGGCTCCACCTCGGCCTCGGCCTCCAGCATCTTCAAGGCCTTGTCCACGTCGGCCTTAAGGGTGTTTATCCTAAGCCAGATCCAGGTCTTGTTCCCCGCGTCGAGAAGCTTCTCCACCTCCTCCGCGGGCAGGTGGCTAAGCAGTGTGGCGACTATCTTGGGGTGGTAGCTGTACTTTATGGAGAGGTACCGCGCCGGGTCCCCCCTCAGGCTCTCCACCTCCCGGAGCACGTCCCCGGGCGCGGCGAGGGCCCTCTTAAGCAACCTCTTCTTAAAGCGGCTCACCATATCTCTGTTGTAGAGCATCTGATCCGCCCTGTAGATAAACCACGCCTTGGCCACCGCCTTAGCCCCAGAGGAGCCGAATAGCCGGGAGGCGGCGAATTTCAGAAAGAAGTAGTGCCTAACCGCGTCGAAGGAGACGTCGTAGAACACCTTGAAGCTGTCCAGCGGCCTCCACCCCCTCTTGACCTTCTGAAAGGCGTAGTCCAGGGTGAGGCCGCCCTCCGCCACTTCGTATATTACCCGGGCCGTGAAGGCGACTAGCTCGCCGGGCGTCCACTTCACAAGAAAACCAGCTCCACCTCCAGCCTCTCTAGGTCAATCACTGCGTAGGTTGACCTCCCCGTGAGGCATCCACACAGCTCGCCGGGGTTGACCACGAGCGTCTTCCCTCTACGCTCCACAGCGGCCTGGTGGGTGTGGCCGTATATCACCACATCGTATATGCCGGACTCCACGAGGGCCCTCAGCAACACAGGCGACGTGCCGTGGTACACGGCCACCCTCCTCCCC
>NZ_JBMFKV010000152.1:0-4494 GCF_049971835.1 Pyrobaculum sp. | reverse complement strand
CGGCCACCACGAGGAGCCAGAGCCCCCAATACAACTACAGACCACACACAGAATACCCGCCGCGTGCAGAGCGGAGCCCAGTCAAGGCGCTAAATGCGTCGCCAAAGGATATATAGCTGAGCTAAGTTTAACCCTGTCTATGGAGGTTCTGGAGAGGCCCCTCCCCAAGCCCTCCTCGGAGGACTACGTCTCGGCCCGGCTTTTGGAAGCCTTAGCCGGGGGGCGTCTGGCGGCGGAGTTCCTAAAGAGGGGCCTCGTTAGAAACGCCGCCGGCAAGGCCTTCCAGGCGTGGAAGGCGCTGATGGCGGCCTTATTAAGGCTGGAGCTAGACAAGCTGAAATCCCTCGCCAAGACTGAGGAGGAGAGGAAGTGGCTTGAGTCGACGGCGGTGCCCCGGGTGCCCACGGGCCGCATGAAGGCGCTCTCCCAGATGCTTGAGGAGGTTGGTTTTGCTGGGTTCTCCTTTGGGACGGATAAGGCCCTAGATCTCCGCGACTACCAGTACCACGGGCCGGATCCGGACATGGCGTGGTCGAAATACCGCAGTAGAGAGGAGGCGGCGAGGGACGTGGTCTTGTTATTGAGGGAGCTTGTGGCGAGGGTCGAGGCGGTGAAGTACAGGGTGGGGTGGGGCCCGGAGCTTGAGGAGGCGCTGGGGGTGTTGAGGCGGGGTTTGGGTGGGTAGCGGCGTCGGCGTGGTTTGTGGAGGTGTCTGCCGCGCGTAGAGGTCGGGGGTTTCGTGGATAGGCCGGATAGCTAGCTGTTTCTGTATATAGGTAGTTTATGCTCATCGCCGCGGTAACGTTGATGGGGGGTAATATGCCTGTTTTAGAGTAATGATGTCATATTTGCGGCTTGTCTAAACAGACTTTATGACATGTAGGGAGTTTGACTTTAAGGTATGTCGATTGTGATAGCAATTTAAGAACGGGGCAATTCTTATAAAATGTAGCTTAACCATGGCTAATGTCATGTAGCTGTGACGGGGTAGGTGGCGTATTTCAATGGGATGTTGCCGAGTCTGCTCAATGCTGTATTTTATTGTTGTATGTCTAGTGAATACTGCAAGTCTTTAGTTATAGATTGTCTTAAAAAATTTGATAAAGATCATGAAAGTTTCTATAATCAAAATTCAAGCCATTTGTTAACTTCTATAGGGAGGCTGGGCGCTGAATGGCGACGGTGTATCTGTACGGAGGAGAGGAGATTCGCGGGGGTTGACCCCAGGGTGGATCTCTACCTCCAAACTGAGAACGGCCATTTCTTAATTGAGACTAAGCTCTGTGTAACCTCCGCAGGCTCTGTTAAGAAAAATTTGCTAGCCAAAGCTAAAGCCACTGCCGAGAAGCTAGAATTACAATTGGTTAACCTCGTGTTGCTACTGCCAAGGGGCGCCTCCCACAGAATCTACGATAAATTGGTGCACTATCTCATGTACTTGCTATCAGAGTACGGTGTAGAGATTAGAGTTACGGGGGTGGAGAAGGTGTCGGTTCTCGACTTACAAGGCGTACTTGGCATAAGAATAAATTCAAAGAGAGCTGAGGAAGTCTTACAAAAAATTTATAGGGTAGGGCGCATACTGCTACTAGAGGTATGATTATCATTAGGTTGGGTGCGTTGCGCGTCGCGCCGAGGAGTCGCTTTAGACTAGTCGCCGCTCTGGGGGTGAGCTTGGTAACCGCCTTTGCGGAGGTGGGGAGGCTGGACGGCGTCAAGTTCTGCCGCTGGGAGAGCCACCCCGAAGTGGTACACGTGAGGTGTAGCGAGGTGGACGCCGAGCCCTCTCTCGACGCAGTGGATCGGATCGCCGAGGTGCTCCAGGTCGGCGGCGTCACAGCTGTGTTGAGGGGGAGGCTGGGGGACGCGGAGTTGCGGGTGGAGGTGGATTTCTACAACGCTCCGCACCTGCCTGTGGGCCTCGGCATGACGGACGAGCCTGTGGATGTGCTGGCGGAGTTCGAGGGCTACGTGGGGGAGGATAAGGTCGACGCCTTTCCGCACCTCATAGACGCCGAGCCCGAGGCGGCTAGGCGCTTTGTAGACGTCTTGATGGGCCAGCTGGCGCTGGCCGAGGTGAGGGCGGCTACCCCCTACGGCGTCCGGGCGCTGACGGCCCTCGGCGCGGCGTCGGTGGTCAAGGCGTCTCGCAACTACAGCCTCCGTCTGCACAACGCGGTGCCGCTGTGGTACCGGCCTTGGGGCAGAGCTCTCGCCGGCGACTTATACCGCGAAGTCTCTAAGGAGCACAGGAGGCTGGCCTGGGTGCACGGCGTCTACAAGGCGGTGCACGCGGCCAGCGCGGAGCTTCTGGAGGTGCTGAAGAGGTACTACTACGTCAGGCCGGTCCACTCCGTCGGCGGCCTGGCGCTCTACCCCAGGGCGGCTTCTCCCCCCACCGAGAGCCACAGCCGCGCCGTCGCTGAGCTGAGTGTGGCGCTCGAGAGGGCGCTCTACGCGGCGTCTAGCGAGGGGGTGAGGAAGACTCTGCAGGAAAAGGGCGTGGTGTGGTGGAGCGACTATGTAAAATACCTAGCTCACTACTTTAGACAAGAGCTCGCCAGCAGGCTGGGGCGGTAGGGCCCGCTACGCGCGGCGCCGGGGTCGAGGTGTCTGGGCCTCCGCTGACGTGCCTCTGCCTATAGAATCCCCATTGCCATTACCACTCTCACTGTTTCATACGTCTTCACTACCTTCAGCCCTTTTTTGTCCTGTTGTTGATTGTTTTGGTTCTTAATTTCCTCAGCCATGCCCCTGTTTTGGCTCGTGTTTTTAAATATTACTTTATACACGCCGAGGTGCACCGTAGGCGCGTCCTCGGCGGCGAGGCGGCCTCGCCTGTGCGACACCGGCGCCGTGAGGAGGTCTGCCCCGCCGTGGAATTCGCCGTGAGGATCGCCTCACTGGCGGGCCCGGTGGGATTTGAACCCACGTCCTACGGCTCTCTCCGCCGCGCTCCGGAGGCCGCCGCTCTGTCCTGACTGAGCTACGGGCCCCTTTACATGTCCCTGGTGTGTTTTTAAGTGTTTTCTCCGCGCCGCGTGGAGCCATGCGGCGGCCCCCTCTGGACTGAAAGCGGCGGGGGGAGGGGGGTTAAAATCGCCGCCTTCTGCACCGCCTGCGGCCGGTGGATCGGGGCGGGGGGTCGGACGCGTGGCGCCCCCGCGGCGTCTGGGTGGTGGATGTTAAGGCGTCGCCGTAGTTGACTGTGGGTTTTGGTGGAGAGGATTGGTGGGGCCGGAGGGATTTGAACCCCCGCCTTCCGCCCCTTTGGGGTCTACGGGTCTGGAGCCCGCCGCTCTGCCTGGCTGAGCTACGGCCCCGGTGTGTCTTTGTGTTTTCTTGTTTTTAAAGTTTTCCTGCCGCCGCCGGGGGCTACGCTACTCCTGTTTTGGCGGGCGCCGGTGTGGCGGCGAGTGGGCTGGGGGAGTCCGGAGGCGTGGGCGCGCATGGGGGGTTGGCTGTGGATTCTCTGCCGTGTATTGCGGATGGCGTTGCGGTTGGCTTGTGGTGTCTAAGCCCGGGAGGCTTTCTTCGGCGGTGGTGGATGCGCCGCTTCGCGGCGTCTTGTCGGTGTGAAGGACTTGGGGCTATTCAAGGCCGGCGTCTGTCAGCCTGTACTCTATCCTGACGTCGGGGGGCATGCCGGGCACGTCTAGGGGCCACATGTGGCCCTCCGGCTTCTGTTTGTTTGGCCTGGTCATCATGAACCTGGCGTTTACGGCGTGTGCCAGCACGTTGCCGCCGGCTGGCCTCTTGGCGCCTGCGGCGAAGACCTCGGGGATGTCCATTACCTGGTTTGTCAAGACCGACGTGAGGCTGAAGGTCCTGGCGTGTCTCCTCAGCCAGTCGACGAGGTAGTGTATTCTCTGTTGCCTGGCGGCTAGGTGCTCCCTGCCCACGAACTCGGCGCGGTAGAGGGCTGTAATTGTGTCTATGACGACGAGTCTGCAACCCTCCTGTATGTGCCTCGGCAGGTCGAACTTCACTATCTGCTCCAGCTGGACGACGTTGGCTGGCTGGTAGACGTAGATGGAGTCCATGACTCTGTCCACGTCGGCGCCGAACCTCTTGGCCACTGCCTCCGCCAGCCTGTCGTTGAAGGTGCCCTCCGTGTCTATGTAGACCACCTTCTCCGTGAAGCCCTCCTTCAGCGCGGCGACTGAGAGCTGGTGGGCGAACATGCTCTTCCCCGCGCCGTACTCCCCGGCGAATTCGTATATGAAGGCCTCCCTGACCCCGCGCCAGGGGGTCTTCTCGTCGAAGTCGGAGAGCCCCGTCTTGAAGGTCCTGGCCTGTCTCTGCCTGATTTCTCTCAGTGTGACGGGCTTGGCGCCGCCCACCCTCTGGAGGGCTTGCTGCAGTATTTTGACGGCTCTGTCGTACTCGATCCCCGCCTCCACCAGCTCCTCTATGGTGAACTCGGCGAGGTGCTCCACCGACGTCACCCCCAGCTCTCTCAGCTTCTCCAGAGTTTTGGGCCCGACCCCTTCC